>NZ_MJYA01000060.1:0-200968 GCF_001763075.1 Campylobacter sp. BCW_4321
TTTTTAAAACCTGATATTTTGGTTAAAGGAGCTGATTATAAAGATAAGCTTGTTGTGGGTGCGGATATCGTTTCAAGAGTTGAATTAATCGACTTTGAAGAAGGATTTAGCACAAGTAAGATTATAGAAAAGATTAAGGATAAAAAATGATAAATTTAGTGGAAAAAGAATGGCAAGAACATCAAAAAATCGCTCAAGAAAGTGAAATTTTAAAAGGACAAATCGCTAAAATAGGTGAGCTTTTGTGTGAGTGTCTTAAAAAAGGTGGCAAGATTTTGATTTGCGGAAATGGTGGAAGTGCAGCTGATGCACAGCATTTTGCAGCTGAACTTAGTGGGCGTTATAAAAAAGAACGCAAGGCTTTAGCAGGTATAGCACTTACAACCGATACTTCAGCACTTAGTGCTATAGGAAATGACTATGGTTTTGAGTTTGTTTTTTCAAGACAAGTGGAAGCTTTAGGAAATGAAAATGATGTTTTAATCGGCATTTCAACCAGTGGAAAAAGCCCTAATGTTTTAGAAGCTTTAAAAAAAGCAAAAGAGCTTAATATGCTTTGTCTAGGCCTTAGCGGAAAGGGTGGTGGAATGATGAATAAGCTTTGTGATCATAATCTTGTTGTGCCAAGTGATGATACGGCTAGAATTCAAGAAATGCACATTTTAATCATACACACACTTTGTCAGATCATCGATGAGGGTTTTTAATGAAAGTTTTTATCATAAATTTAGAGCGTTCTTTAGATAGGAAAGAGCATATGAAAAAACAAATTCAAAAGCTTTTTGAAAAAAATCCTAGTTTAAAAAATAAATTAGAATTTATTTTCTTTAAAGCTATTGATGCTAAAAATAAAGAACATTTGGAATTTAAAGATCATTTTCCTTGGTGGGGTTCTTGGGTTTTGGGTAGAGAGCTTTCTGATGGAGAAAAAGCTTGTTTTGCTAGTCATTATAAACTTTGGCAAGAATGTGTGAAGCTTGATGAACCTATAATCATCCTAGAGGATGATGTGGAATTTAGTGATGAATTTTTAAATAATGGAGTAGAATATATAGATGAGCTATTAAAGAGCAAATATGAATATATAAGACTTTGTTATTTATTTGATAAAAGATTGTATTTTTTGAGCGAGAGTGGATATTATTTAAGTTTTGAAAAACTTGCTGGAACTCAAGGCTATGTACTGCAAGTAAGTGCTGCAGTGAAATTTCTTAAATATGCTAAAAATTGGATCTATGCTGTAGATGATTATATGGATATGTTTTATAAACATAATGTGTTAAATATAGTTAAAAAGCCTTTATTTCTTAAGCAAGCAAATTTTTCAAGTGTTGTTGTAGAATATGGAAGAAAATTTTCAATAAAATTAATATTATATAAAAAAATTGCTAGAGAAATTTTTAGATTTTATTCAAGTATTTTAAGGTTACTATTTATTATATATATAAAAAATCAATTAAAGCTTAAGTAAATTTCTAGCTTCTTCTATAACCCTTTGAGGCTTTAAATCTTTCATGCATTTGTGGTGTTTTAAAGGGCAGGTTTTTTGCATACAAGGCATACAAGCTAGATCTAAATGCACCCATCTTGCATTTTGATTTTGCCAAGGTGAAGTTTGAGTAAATTTCGTAGGGCCAAAAATAACTACGGTTTTTACCTTATAAACTGCACTTAGGTGCATAGGACCACTGTCGTTTGTGATGAAAAGATCACAAAAAGCAATATTTTGACAAAGGGTTTTGATGGTGGTTTTATTGCAAAGATTTTTTACTTTTATGTTTTGTTCTTTTAAAATTTGATAAATTTCATTACAAAGTTCTTGTTCGGCTTTTCCTGCGCCAAAGATTAAAATCTCATGACTTTGGTTGAAATTTAAAGCCACTTTAGCAAAATAACTCGCATCCCATCTTTTTGCACTTCCAAAGCTTGCGCCAGGGTTGAGTCCTAGAATTTTTTTGCCATTTTTTAAGACAAGAGGGCTTTGAAATTTTAGCTTAAAGGGAAGCTTTAAGTCTTTAAAATGAGCTTTTATACTAAGTGAGTTTTCTATAAAATAAAGGTATTTTAAAACTTGATGTTCTTCTTTGTGCTTGTTTTTGTCAAAAAAATATCTTTGTTTCGTTTTAAGAATATGCAAGATAATCTTAGAAGAAAACGCAGATCTAAAAGCAAAGCTAAGATCGATTTTACCAAGTTCTTTGCGTAAAGATAGAGCTTGTTTATAACGGGATAGTTTATTTTCTATGATGATTTTAGAATTAGGAAATTCTTTAAAAAGTGCTGTGGAAACCAAAGATCCATAAAGGATAAATTGGGCATTTTTAAAATGTTCTTTTATGGCGTATAAAGCAGGTGAAGCCATCACTGCATCGCCTAGCCAAGTGGGAAGATGTATAAAAATTTTCATAAATTTCCTAAACTTTGATAGAATTGTTTTTATTATTTTAACAAAATTTAGGAAAAATATGCCACAACTTTCGATCATAATCCCGCTTTTTAATTCTTGTGATTTTATTTCAAGGGCTTTGCAAAGTTGTATAAATCAGACTTTAAAAGATATTGAAATTTTGATTATTGATGATAAAAGTAAAGATAATAGTTTAAATATAGTTTTAGAATTTGCTAAAAAAGATCCAAGGATAAAAATCTTTCAAAATGAGGAAAATTTAGGCACTTTTGCAAGTAGAAATTTGGGAGTTTTACATTCTAGTTCTGATTTTATAATGTTTTTAGATAGTGATGATTTTTTGACGCTTGATGCTTGTGAAATAGCGTTTAAAGAGATGAAAAAAGGTTTTGATTTGCTTTGTTTTGATGCCTTTGTGCATAGAGTAAAAACCAAACAATTTTATCGTTTTAAACAAGATGAAGTTTTTAATCAAAAGGAATTTTTAGAATTCTTAAGCAAACAAAGGCATTTTTGCTGGTCGGTTTGGGCGAAGTGTTTTAGAAAAGATATCATCTTAAAAAGTTTTGAAAAAAATAAAATAGATGAGCGTTTGAGTTACGGCGAAGATGTACTTTTTTGTTATGTTTATTTTATGTTTTGTGAGAAAATAGCCGTTTTTAAAATTTGCATTTATCATTATGAATTTAATCCAAATGGAAGATATGAAAACAAAAATAAAGAAATTTTAAATCAAAATTATTATGATAAAAAGAAAAGTAATGAGCTGATAAAAAAGCTTTCTTTAGACTTTAAAAATGATACCTTTCATCAAAAGTTGCTTAAGGTTTTAAAGAAAGAAGAGATGGATTTAAAAAATAGAATTTAAGATTAGATTTTATATAATTAAATTTTCGTATTTTTTAACACTAGAAGGCTAATAATGACTGAAATTTCAAGTTTTTGGTATACTCCTAAAGGCTATAAGGGTATAGGTTTGATGGAAATTCTTACGATTAAATCTTGGCTTGATCATGGATATAAATTCCATTTGTATACTTATAATTTAGAAGATAAAATCTTTTTAAAATTCCAAGAATTGTTTGATAATTTTACACTTAAAAATGCAAATGATATTGTGCCTTTTGAAGAATATTTTAGTGATGATAGGGGAGCTGGAGTGGCTGCTTTTTCAGATTTTTTTAGATTTAATCTACTCTATCTCAGGGGGGGGGTATGGGTAGATTTAGATATGGTGTGTTTAAATCCTTACGACTATAATGAAAAAGAATATATTTTTTCTAAGGAAATTGATGATGATCCTAACAAAGCTAGAATTACAACTTCATTACTTAAATTTCCAAAACAAAGTGATTTTGGAAAATTACTTATAGAAGAAGCAAAGAAGATTGTAGATAATAGAAAAACCATCCCTTGGGGAGTCATAGGACCTTGGTTTTTGGCTAAATGGGTTAAAGAATGTGATTTGGAAAAATATGCCTTAGATTATAAGGATACTTGTCAAATTCCATGGAAAAATGTTAGAGATTTTATAGATAAGAAAAAAACTTTTGATGAAAATAGACCTTGTTTGCATTTGTTTTCTGAAATGTGGAGGAGTTATAAAATGAATAAAAATACTTTTTATAACAATGGAATTTATAGCAAACTTTTAAACAAGCATAAAATATTTGATTTATGTAAGAAATTGGATTATAAGCCTCATTTTTCTTTATTTTCATTATTAAAAAAAATTTAAATGGAAAAATATTTAATTTAAGTTTTCAGCCTTTTTTAAATCCTCTAAACAATCAATATCTAAACTTGAGTTTTCATCCATTAAAAAATGCTTGGTTTTGCTTTGCAAAAAGCTAGGATTGTTTAAAAATTCTTTTATCTTTAAAATATAAATTGCACCATTGCTCATATAAGTTTTAGGTAATTTTTGCCTTGGCATAAAAGGATATTCATCATTACAAATCCCTGCTAAATCGCCACAATCATTACAAACAAAGGCTTTTAGAATTTTATTATCACATTCGCTTACGCTAATTAGGGCATTTGCATTGCTATTTTTATAAAGATTAAAAGCTTTATCAATATGAATATTTGTTCTTAGCGGCGAAGTGGGTTGTAAAAAAACTACATCTTCATAATCTTTATAAAATTTTAAAGCATGTAACAGCACTTTATCGCTTGTGGTATCATCTTGTGCAAGGCTAATTGGGCGTTTTAAAATATCAACATTTTGACTTTTTGCATAATTTAAAATTTCATCACTATCACTGCTTACAACGACTTTACTAATGCTTTTAGCATTTAGTGCAGCTTTAATGGTGTAATAAATTAAAGGTTTATTGTTTAATAAAACCAAATTTTTATTTTTAATACCCCTTGAGCCACCACGAGCAGGGATTATTGCTAAGCTCATTTTATATCCTTAAAAACTTTTTGTGTGCTGAGTCTAAAAAAATCTCCGCTTTGTAAATATTCAAAAAATAATTTTGAGCTATCTAAAATCTCTAACTTAGCGCTAAATAAATCTTGTTTTTTATGAATAGTGTTAATAGCTTTTAGTATTTCATCACTATTTGCATTAACTTTTAGTGTATTTTCATTGCCAAGTCTTCCATTTTGTCTTGAGCCAACTAAAATCCCTGCTGTTTTTAAGTATAAGGCCTCTTTTAAAATACAACTTGAATTACCTATTATAAAATCAGCATTTTTTAACAAAGTTATAAAATACTCAAATCTAAGCGATGGAAAAAGCTTAAATCTAGGGTTATTTTTAAGCTCTTCATAGCTTTGCAAGATTAATTCAAAGCCTAAATCATTGTTTGGATAAATAACAATATAATTTTTATTACTTTGTATCAGTGCTTTTACTAAATTATCTGCTTGATTTTTAATGCTAGTAATTTCAGTTGTAATAGGATGAAACATAAGTAAAGCATAATTTTCATAATTTATATCATAATATTTTTTTGCTTCATTAAGTGAAATTTTATTATCGTTTAAAAGTTCTAAATCAGGCGAACCTATGATAAAAATAGATTTTTCATCTTCTCCAAGCTGCATTAAACGTTTTTTTGCAAACTCATCATTTACTAAATGAATATGAGCTAGTTTTGATATAGCGTGGCGTAAGCTGTCATCAATAGTTCCTGAAATCTCTCCACCTTCAATGTGCGCTACTAAGATATTATTTAATGCTCCAACAATAGCTGCTGCTAAAGGCTCGATTCTATCTCCATGCACTACGATTAAATCAGGTTTTAGCTCATTTACATACCTTGAAAATCCATCAATTGTAGTGGCTAAAGCCTTATCGGTTTGATAATATTTATCATAATTTATAAATTCATAAATATTTTTAAAGCCATTTTTATAAAGTTCTTTAACTGTATAGCCAAAATTTTTGCTTAAGTGCATTCCTGTTGCAAAGATGCAAAGCTCAAATTCGCTTGAGTTTTGCACCCTGTACATTAAAGATTTAATCTTAGAATAATCAGCCCTAGTACCTGTTATAAAAAGGATTTTTTTCACGCAAAATCCTCATAGCTTAACTGAGTGTCATTTTCTATATCCCTTAATGCTTTTTTGCCTAAAATATTTTCAAATTCAGCCGCACTAATTCCACCAAGTCCAGGTCTTTTAACCCAAATATTGTCCATAGATAAAACTTCGCCTTTTTTAATATCTTTAATGCTAACTACGCTTGCAAAAGCAAAATCAATTGTAACTTGTTCTTGCTTAGCTGCTTTTTTGCTTTCATTATTTCCTCTCATTATAGCCATTTGCTCACTTTGCATAATTAGCTCTTTTAAAGCCTTTGTATCCATAGAACAAACTATATCAGGACCACTTCTATCCATGCTATCAGTAAAATGTCTTTCAAGCACACAAGCTCCAAGTGCAACTGCACCTAAACAAGCAAGATTATCTGTTGTGTGGTCGCTTAAGCCTACCATACAAGAAAATTCTTTTTTTAATTCAAGCATAGCGTTTAATCTTACAAGATTATGCGGAGTTGGGTAAAGATTAGTCGTGTGCATTAAAACAAAGGGAATTTCATTGTCTAATAAAATTTTTACAGTTGGTTTTATACTTTCAATGCTGTTCATTCCTGTGCTAACTATCATAGGCTTTTTAAAAGCTGCTATGTGTTTAATAAGCGGATAATTATTACACTCGCCTGAACCAATCTTAAAAGCACTAACTCCCATATCTTCTAAGCGGTTTGCACCTGCACGAGAAAAGGGTGTGCTAAGATAAACAAGACCTAATTTTTCTGTGTATTCTTTAAGTGCTAGCTCATCTTTATAATCTAAAGCACATTTTTGCATAATCTCATAAATGCTTATTTTTGCATTACCAGGAATTACTTTTTTAGCGGCCTTACTCATCTCATCTTCAACGATGTGGGTTTGATGCTTTATAATCTTAGCACCTGCGCTAAAGGCTGCATCTACCATAATTTTAGCTAGTTCTAAACTGCCATTATGATTAATGCCTATTTCAGGCACGACTAAGGGTGCTTTTTCTTCACTTATGATTATATTTTGTATTTTTATTTCTTTCATTTATTTTCCTTTGAAATAATGCTTTATATCACTAGGTAATCTTAATAGATCTTTTATCAACTTGTAATAAATATTTTCTTTAATTTTTATTTTTTTAAAATTAATAATTTTTGAAAATTTTCCATAAGCCTCACTAGAAGGTATGAGTATATCTTTAGTATAGTTGTTTTTTTCTTGTATGGCAAAATTTGAATTTAAATTTGGCGCTAGCTCTATAAAATTTGCTAAAAGACTGTTAGGACATAAGCAATATAGTTTTATTTTGTAGGTTTTTTCTAGAAATTCTAAAGCTTTTATATCTGTATTTTTACTATGTCCGATATAGTGTGAGCGATCATTTTTAAAATCAGGGGCTAGTTTTAAAAGATTTTCTTGTTTGGTATCAAAAGCATAAGATGACCCATTTTGATAAAAATCAATTCCTGAAAGATAAATTTCTTTGTATCCTAGGGCTATAGCTACTGCACACATATAGACTCCTGAGGTAATTCTTTGATTGAGATAAATTTCGTGAAATTTAAAATAAGCATTAAATTCTTTAAGTTGTTTAAAAAAATCATATCCCAAATGAGCATCAGGAAAATAATCATAAAATTTTTTTAAAAAATTTTCATTTTCTAGATGAGCTTGGTTAAAATTAGAACACATAATTAGTTCGGTCTCATATTCTTGATTTTGGATTAAATGTTTTAAAGTGTAGTATTGCTCAAAGAAGAAACTAGGGGTGTAAAACACTGCTTTGCATTTTTTACCAAGATAGTATTTATCTTCAAAATAAAATTGATTACATCTAAATACATCAAAATCATTTGGTAGCCTTGAATAATCAATTTCTTTTAAACTTGGTCCATTTCCAGCAATAATAACTTTTTTCATGATTATTTTTCATCAAGATTTATTTTTAACGATTATATCAAAATAGATTTTATGTTATAATTAAATTATAATAAAATCAAGGAATAAATATGTTTAAAATTTCAATCATCTTACCAACTTATAATGTAGAAAAGTATATAGCAAGAGCAATAGAAAGTTGCATAAATCAAACCTTTAAAGACATAGAAATAATTGTAGTTGATGATTGTGGAAATGATAATAGTATAAATATAGCCAAAGAATACTCTAAAAAAGACAAAAGAATAAAAATAATCCACAATGAAAAAAACTTAGGTCTTTTAAGAGCTAGGTATGAAGGGGTTAAGGTAGCTGGGGGGGGGTATATTATGTTTTTAGACCCTGATGATTATTTAGAACTTGAGGCTTGTGAGGAAGTATCTAAGCATTTAGGTGAAAACGATGATTTGATATGTTTTAATTATAATGCTTTAAATACAACTTTGAAGAAAAATATTTTTTTTGTTAATAATAATTATAGTCTTGAAGAATATTTAATTTTCTTAGCAAAACAAATTGTGAATTTTAAAATAAAGCAATGGTATATATGGGGTAAGGTTTTTTTAAGACAAAAATATTTAAAAACATTTGAAAAAATCAATGAAAACCCAAAACTTACTATGGCAGAAGATGCATTACTTCTTACTTTGTATTATCTTGAATGCAAGAGTATTGTGACTTTAGAGCAATGTCTGATTAATTATAATATGCAAAATATTAGCTCATCAACCAATGAAAGAAAAAATTTTGATAAAATGCGATTTTTTATAGAAAATTTAAATTTTGTTATTTATAAGCTTAATTTATATTCTAATGCTTTAAATCCTATATATTTTTTATTGTGTCAATACTTTATTTGTGAGCTTTCTATACATAAATTAGATTTAAAATATCGTATTGTTTATAATAATTTTTTTAAAAAAATTCTCATAAAATTAAAAAGAAAAAAGATAAAATTAAAAAGAAAAAAATATATAAAACAATTAGCAATGGAATTAAAATGAAATTTCTTATCATCAATCTTAAAAAAGCAGAACAAAGAAAAGAATACATTGGTAAATTGTGTCAAAAATATCAACTTGATTATGAAATCATCCAAGCCGTAGAAGGAAAAGCTATAAGCAAGCAAGAGTATTTAAATATAGTTGATTATGAAAAAATGCTAAATTTTCATAAAAGAGAATTAGGGCTTGGAGAGCTTGGTTGTTCTTTATCTCATAAAAAATGTTATGAAAAAATATTGCAAGAAAACTTAAAACACGCTGTGATTTTAGAAGATGATGTGTATTTTGATGAAAACTTACTTGAATTTTTACAACATTTTAATGAATTTCCTAAAGATTTGGAGCTTTTGTTGTTAGGGCATCAAAGACAGGTTTATAGTGATGATGGTTTTAGGATAGAAAGTCCTTACTCAAGAAGATTTGTAAAAAAAATCTTAAATTGTAAAATTCGTCGTTTGATCGCTAGAGGCAACGGTACTTATGGTTATTTTATAACCAAAAATGGAGCCTTAAAATTGCTTTCTCATTTAGAAAAAATTTATTTGCCTATAGATGCTCTTACTTGTAATGAAAAAGTTTTAAACACTTACGCTTTATTTCCTGTGCTTGTTTATACACATGAAAATTTTATGCTTGAAAGTTCTACTCAAGATGATAAAAAATTTCTTAAAAAGAAAAATAAAATAAGTAAGTATATTAAAAAAATTCATATTTTTATAAAATATTTTTTACCTAGTTTAAAAAAGGTTAGACCTTATGAAAATATTGATTGTTAGTGACTATTTTAACAAAGGTGGGGTAAGTTATGTTATTTATCAACTTGTTAAAGAATGGAGTAAAAATCACGAGCTTTCTTTGTTATTTTTTGAAAAGACGCCTCTAGCTTATGATGATATTTGTAGCAATGCTTATGTTGAGTTTATCAACACTAAAGCTTTAACTCCCATCCGTTTTTTAAATAAACTTATAAATAAAATCATATATAAGCGTGCAATTAAAAAAAAATTAAAACAGTATAAGCCTGATATTATGATTTCTTTTAAAACCAAGCCCAATTTATTTACTCTACTTGTAAATAAAAATATAGGTATCAAGCATATTATTTGCGAGCATGGTTTTCATCTTGGAGAAAAGTCTAAAAAAACCAATCGTTTAAGAAGAAAACTATATCCTTTGGCTACCTATTTAAGTGTTTTAACTAGGGAAGATTTTAAATATTATTCTTTTGTACAAAACAAAATCATCATGCCTAATCCCTTGGGTGTAAAAAAACAAATTCATACAAATGATAAAGAAAACATTATTTTATATGTAGGAAGATTAGAAGAAGAAAAGGCTGTGGATGTTTTTATTAAAGCTTTATCTTGTATCCAAAAAGATGTTTTAAATAAATGGAAGATTATCATAGCAGGAGAGGGTTCTTTAAAAAAGAATTTGATGGAGCTTGCTAAAAATTTAAATTTGCACATCGATTTTGTAGGTTATATAGAAGACTTAAGTTTTTACTATGAAAAAGCTAAAATTTTATGCTTATGTTCCAAACAAGAAGGCTTACCTATAGTTTTAATCGAAGCTGCTTTTTATGAATGCGCTAGAATCAGTAGTGATTATATGGGTGTAAATGAGTTAATCGATGATAAAAATAATGGACTTTTATTTAAGATGGGTGATTTTAATGATATGGCTTTAAAAATATCGCTTTTAATGCAAGATGAAAACTTAAGGCAAAAAATTGTTAAACAGGCCAAAGAAAAAGTTGAATCTCATAAGGTAGAAAGCGTGATGAAAAAATGGGATGAATTGTTTGATATGATTAAAACTACTTAATATATTTCCAAAAAGTATATTGTGCATAAAGCTTTGCTATGATAAAACCTCTTTTGCCTTCTAAAAAACCTAATTTTACAAAATAAAGTTTAAAAAAAGTCCAATAAGGATTTATTAAAGCTTTAAGAAGGTTATTTTTTTTAGGATTTAGACTTGAGTATTTGTTTTGCTTATCTATAAATTGCTCGATATTTTCATAAGCATAATGTAAAAAATGATGTTTTAATTTCCCTATTTTTTCTTGACAGATTATGCTTTCGTGAACTTCTCTTTCATTAAATTTGGCATATTTTTTATGAAATAATCTTATGTTATAATCAGGATATAGCCCCATTTTTGTTATTGCTTCTCCAAAGAAAAAATTTAATCTTGCTACTTTGTATGCTTTAAATGATGGATTTTTAATTATTTGTAATACTTCCTCTTTTAATTCTTCAGTAAAAACTTCATCACTATCTAAAACAAATATCCAATCATTAGTTGCTTTTTCAACTCCAAATTGTTTTTGCTTTCCAAAACCAAGCCAATCTTGATGAAAAATTTTGACGTTTTTAAAAGCTTTTGCTATTATTAGACTACCATCTGTGCTTCCGCTATCTATTAAAATAATTTCATTGGCAAAATTAACACTTTGTAATACTTCTTGAAGATATTTTTGACTATTAAAAGTTAGTATTACTATTGAAATATTCATGAGTATATTCCTTGATTATAACTTGCAAAGCGTCTATGAAAAAAAAAGTATTCCCAAGGTCTTTTTTTAATCATTTCTTCGCAACTTTGTGCTTGATAAAGTGTCAGTTCTTCTAAACTTGTATTTTGGGAATCTTTTGCTTTAAAAAACTCTATACAAAATTTACCCTCTTCTTTGTAGACATAAACAGGGATGATCAAAGCATTACTTTTTTGAGCGATAAAACTTGCTCCCATTTGATAGTTTACTTCTTTACCAAAAAATTTTAGCTTTATACCTTCTTTATCAGTGCAGTCTTGATCGGTTAAAATTCCTAAAGTTCGCTCCTTTTTTAGAGCACTTAGCATTTGTCTTAACCCCCCCTTTTTGTCAATAAGCTCTATGTTAAATTGGGTGCGATTTTTACTTAAAATTTCATACATAGTTTCACTTTTTAACTTTTTCCCCACTATAGAAATCGCACCATATTTAGCCGCATAAGCAAGGCTTAAAATTTCCCAGTTTCCATAGTGTGCAGTTGTGAAGATAATAGGACGCTTTAAAGCTAGAGCGTCTATAAGTAAATTTTCATTAATGAAATTTACTTTATTGAGAATTTTTTCTTTGGTGGTGTTTTGATTTTGCAAACAATCAATTCCAAATTGAGCAAAATTTTCATAAATTTTCAAAGATAGTTTATCGCGTTCTTTTTGAGTGTATTGAGGAAAACAGATTTGCAAATTTGTATCGATGATTTTGCGGTGTTTTTTGTTAAGATGAAAAGTGATTCTTGCTACAATCAAAGCTAAAAAATGCAAGATACACTCAGGCATAAAAGTAACAAAAAATTTCAAAATATAATAAAGACTAAGATATATTCTATCACTATTTTTCATTAAGTAAGCCTTTGGCAAGTTTGAAGATATCTTCTTCTTCTATACGCGTGATACAAAAATCACTTTTATCGATATGCTTGGCATTTTGGATTTTTTTACCTGCATCAATGATTTTATTGATATGAGTTTGAAAAGCATTGCGGTAGCTTGGTGTTGCACCAAAAATCGTAATAGATGCCTTATTTAAAGCAAAGGCTAAATGTGTTGGGCCGCTATCATTTCCTATGATTAAATTCATCATTTTTGTAAAAGCCATTAGCTCTTCAAGGCTGAATTTTGGTGCTAATTCTATATGTGTTTCATCAATACCACTAAGATTTAAAACCTCTTTGGCAAATTCGTATTCTTTTACATTTCCCCAAGCGAGCCAAATTTTTGCTTGTTGAAATTCATTGATTAAAAGTTTGCAAAGTATAGCAAGTTTGGTTTTAGGATAGATTTTATTTTCTACACTTGAGCCCACATGTATGAGTATGTTTTTTTCGTTTTTGTCGAGTTTGAGTTTATTATTTAAGAGTTGTTTTAAATTTTCATCTATGCTAAAAATATCTTGTTTAAAGGCTAAATTTTTGACATTAAAATCAGTATTTAACATAAAGGAGGTAAGACTTAAGTATCTTACAAATACATTTTCATTGTAATCTAACTCAAGTTTTTGGTTGTAGAAATTATGAGCAAAACTTTCTTTAAGACTATTTTTATCAAAACCAAAATTATTTCTACTTAAAATTCGACTTACAATAGCAGATTTTATGAGCCCTTGTAGATCTATTACTGCATTATAGTTGTTTTTTCTTGCTTTAAGAAGAATTTTTAGGCTTTTTAAAATTTTTTTGTCTTTTAAGGGCAGGGCATAGAGTTTGTCTATTAAAGGATGATTTTTGAGTATACCTTCAAATTTTTCATCTACAAACCAATGAATTTCTATATCTTTTTTAAAATTTTTGATAAATTGCAAAACCACGGCACTTTGTATAATATCACCAAGTGCTGACAAACGAACAATTGCTATTTTCATTAAAAGCCTAATATTTTAAAATTTTTGCTATGATTTTAGCGAAATTATTTAAAAAAAGGTTAAAAATGGCAAAAAATGAAGGTTATATTTGTGTTTTTGATTGCGAGAGTGTGCCAGATGTTGAGCTTATCCGCAAAACTTTGGGTTTTGAAGGAAGTGATTTAGAGGTAAGTTTAAAAGCACTTCAGTGGCAAAAAGAACAAAGTGGGAGTGAGTTTTTGCCTTTGCCTTATCATAAAATTATCAGTATTTGTGCGGTTTTAAGTGATAATTTTGGAAAATTTATCAAAGTAAATAAAATTGATGGACAAAATGAAAAAGAAATGATTGCTAATTTTTTTAATTTTATAGAAAATTATGAGCCAAAATTAGTCAGTTTTAATGGTAAAAATTTCGATATGCCTGTTCTCGTTTTAAGGGCTTTAAAATACAATTTAAAAGCAGCAACTTATTTGGATACTCAAAGCGATAAATGGAATAATTATAAAACAAGATTTTCAGAATTAAAACATTGTGATTTATTAGAATCCTTAGGATCTAATGGGCGCGGAATAAAGCTTGATACACTTTGTTCTATGGTGGGTTTGCCAGGAAAATATGATGTGCATGGCGGTGAGGTAATGAAACTTTTTTATGAAAATAAACTTGAAAAAATCCACGAATATTGCGAAAGCGATGTTTTAAACACTTATATGCTTTTTTTAAAATATGAACTTATTAAAGCTAATGTTGATGAAGAAGATTATGTTGATTTTCTTTCTTATATGAGAGATTTCTTGCGTGCAAAAAAATCAGATCGTTCTTATACAGAAGTTTTTGCAAAAGCTTGTGAGAGTGAAATTTCAAAAGTTCGATCTTAAGTATTTAAGAAAATATATTAAAATTTATTTTTGACATTTTTAGAAAAAGGAATGATGATGAAAATTCTTATTAGCGGTGGTGCAGGTTATATAGGTTCTCATACTTTAAGACAATTTTTAAAAACAGATCATGAAATTTGTGTTTTAGATAATCTTTCTAAGGGTTCTAAAATCGCAATAGAAGATTTGCAAAAAATAAGAGCTTTTAAATTTTTCGAACAAGATTTAAGTGATTTTCAAGGCGTAAAAGCATTGTTTGAGAGAGAAAAATTTGACGCTATTGTGCATTTTGCAGCGAGTATTGAAGTTTTTGAAAGTATGCAAAATCCTTTAAAATATTATATAAACAACACTGTTAATACGACAAATCTCATCGAAACTTGTTTGCAAACTGGAGTAAATAAATTTATATTTTCTTCAACGGCAGCCACTTATGGCGAACCACAAACTCCTGTTGTGAGCGAAACAAGTCCTTTAGCACCTATTAATCCTTATGGGCGTAGTAAGCTTATGAGCGAAGAAGTTTTGCGTGATGCAAGTATGGCAAATCCTGAATTTAAGCATTGTATTTTAAGATATTTTAATGTTGCAGGTGCTTGCATGGATTATACTTTAGGACAACGCTATCCAAAAGCGACTTTGCTTATAAAAGTTGCAGCTGAATGTGCCGCAGGAAAACGTGATAAACTTTTCATATTTGGCGATGATTATGATACAAAAGATGGTACTTGCATAAGAGATTTTATCCATGTAGATGATATTTCAAGTGCACATTTAGCGGCTTTAGATTATTTAAAAGAGAATGAAAGCAATGTTTTTAATGTAGGTTATGGACATGGTTTTAGCGTAAAAGAAGTGATTGAAGCGATGAAAAAAGTTAGCGGAGTGGATTTTAAAGTAGAACTTGCCCCACGCCGTGCAGGTGATCCTAGTGTGTTGATTTCTGATGCAAGTAAAATCAGAAATCTTACTTCTTGGCAGCCTAAATATGATGATTTAGAGCTTATTTGTAAATCTGCTTTTGATTGGGAAAAACAGTGCTAAAAAAACTTTTTTTTATTTTAAGCAAGGAAGATAAAAATTTTTTATTTTTCTTGCTTGTTTTTTCAGTATTTGTTTCTTTTATAGAAACTTTTGCAATTTCTTTAGTAATGCCTTTTATCACTTTGGCTAGCGATTTTTCTTATTTTGATCGTAATAAATATTTAATCAGTTTAAAAGAATATCTTAATATCCCTGTTTTTGAAATCATTGTTTATTTTGGAGTGGGGCTTATTGTTTTTTATGTGTTTAGAGCTTTGTTAAATGCGTATTATTTTCATCTTTTGGCAAGATTTTCTAAAGGGCGTTATCATGCGATCGCTTATAAGGTTTTTTCTAAATTTTTAAATATTAATTATGAAAAATTTACTCAAAAAAATCAATCTGAAATTTTAAAGTCCATTACAGGAGAAGTTTATAATCTAAGCACTATGATTTCATCATTTTTACTTTTGATGAGTGAAATTTTTGTAGTGCTTTTGCTTTATGCTTTAATGCTTTTGATTAATTATAAAATCACTTTATTTTTAAGTGTTTTTATGGTGTTAAATGCCTTTATTTTAGTGAAAATTTTAAGTCCTATCATTAAAAAAGCAGGACTAAGACGCGAAGAAGCGATGAAAAATTTCTTTGAAATTTTAAATACAAATTTAAATAATTTCAAGTTTATCAAGCTTAAAACCAAAGAAGATGGAGTATTAAGTCTTTTTAAAGCACAAAGTGAAGCTTTTTCTAAAGCAAATATTACCAATGAAAGCGTAGCTGCGGTGCCTAGAATTTATCTTGAAGGAATAGGCTTTTGCGTACTTGTTTTTATCGTGGTATTTTTGGTTTTGAAAAATGAAAGTGATATTTCAGGTATTTTATCCACGATTTCTATTTTTGTTTTAGCGCTTTATCGCTTAATGCCAAGTGCAAATCGTATTATTACAAGTTATCATGATTTGCTTTATTATCATTCTTCTTTGGATATTATTTATCAAAATTTAAGACAAGAAGAAGAAAATTTGGGCGAGGAAAAATTAAGCTTTAATCAAGAGCTTAAAATTTGCAATCTTAGCTTTGGTTATGAGGGAAAAAAACATTTATTTAAAAATCTTAACTTAAACATTAAAAAAGGTGAAAAAATCGCTTTTATAGGGGAGAGTGGTTGTGGAAAAAGCACCTTAGTAGATCTTATCATAGGACTTTTAAAACCAAAAGAAGGGCAAATTTTAATTGATAAGCAAGAATTAAATGCAAATAATGCAAAAAATTATCGTCAAAAAATAGGCTATATCCCACAAAATATCTATCTTTTTAATGACAGTATAGCTAAAAATATCACTTTTGGAGATGCGGTTGATGAAGAAAAACTTAATAGGGTTATCAAACAAGCAAATTTAGAGCATTTTATAAAAAATTTATCTCAAGGAGTGCAAACAAAAGTGGGCGATGGAGGGAGTAATTTAAGCGGGGGGCAAAAACAACGCATAGCCATAGCAAGAGCTTTATATCTAGAGCCTGAAATTTTAGTGCTTGATGAAGCAACTTCTGCGCTTGATACTCAAAGTGAAGCAAAAATTATGGATGAAATTTATAAAATTTCTAAAGATAAAACCATGATTATTATCGCACATCGCCTTTCTACGATAACACAATGTGATAAGGTTTATCGTTTAGAACACGGTAAGCTTAAAGAGGAGAAATGATGAAAATAAGCTTTATTATCTCAACTTTAAATTCAGGAGGCGCTGAGCGTGTTTTAGTAACCTTAGCTAATGCGCTTTGTAAAGAGCATGAAGTAAGTATTATTAAATTTCATGCAGGAGAATCTTTTTATAAGCTTGAAAATGAAGTTAAAGTTACAAGTTTAGAACAATTTAGATTTGACACGCTTTATCATAAAATAGCAAGTCGTTTTAAGAAATTTTTTGCTTTAAGAAAGGCTTTGAAAGAAAGTAAGGCTGATGTTTTTGTTTCTTTTTTGGATACGACTAATATTGCTTGTATTGCTGCGAAAATAGGGCTTAAAACTCCACTCATTATAAGTGAGCATAGCAATGAGGCGTATTTAAAACCTAAAATTTGGCGTTTTTTAAGAAGGGTAAGCTATCCTTTTTGTGATGCTTTAAGTGTGCTTGGAAGCAGTGATAAGGTGTATTATGAAAGATTTGTAAAAAGGGTTAAGCTTTTATTAAATCCTTGTCATTTTAGCGATGAAATTCCTTTTGATTCTAGTTTTGAAAAGGAAAATTTGGTTCTTTTTATAGGGCGTTTAGATCACAACAAAAACCCTGTAATGTTTTTAAAAGCTATAGCGCATTTGGATAAAAATTTGCAAGAAAATTATAAATTTGTTATAGCAGGAGATGGAGAGTTAAGGCAAGAACTTGAATACAAGGTAAAATCTTTAGGAATAAAAGTTGATTTTTTAGGACGAGTTGAAAATGTCAAGACTCTTTATGAAAAAGCAAAAGTACTTTGCCTTTGTTCTTTTGTAGAAGGTCTGCCAACGGTTTTAATTGAAAGTTTGTATTTTGAGGTTTGTAGAATTTCAAGTTCTTATTATAATGGTGCTAAGGATTTAATCAAAGATAATCATGATGGACTTTTGGTAGGTTGCGATGATGAAATAGCACTTGCTAAAAAACTTGAACTTGTTTTAAATGATGAAAATTTTAGAAAAGAACTTGTAAATAATGCCAAACAAAGGTGTAAAGACTTTGAAATTTCTCATATCAAAGAAGAATGGCTTAAGCTTATAGCCGAGGTTAAAAATGCCTAAACTTTCTGTTATAGTACCAACTTTTAATCGTCAAGTTTTGTTAGAAAAGGCTATTAAAAGCATACAAAATCAAGATTTTAAAGATTTAGAAATTATTGTAAGTGATGATAATTCTAGTGATGATACTAAAAGTGTGGTGCAAAATTTACAAAAAGATGATGATCGCATTAAGTATTTTTTAAATCAAAATTACAAACAAGGCCCAAATGGCAATAAAAACAATGGCTTAGATCAAGCAAGTGGCGAGTTTGTAACTTTTTTAGATGATGATGATGAGCTTTTATCTGGGGCTTTAACTACCTTAATGCAAAAAGCAAATGAGGGTTATGCTCATGTTTTTGGAAATTGTTTGATAGAAAAAGAAGGAAATTTAAGCAAGGAATTTAGCGGCAAGGGCTTGGAAAAAGATAGTGAAATTTCTAAAAAAGATTTTTTAATGGCTAAATTTAGCGGAGAGTTTTTTTCTGTTTTTAAAAAATCTCTACTTGAAAACAAGCGTTTTAATGAAGAATTTTATGGCAATGAAGCCACGCTTTGGGCAAATTTATACAAGGAAAAAAGTTTTTATATCCATAAGGCTTTTAGGATTTATAGGATTTTTAGGCAAGATAGCGTGACTTTAGGGGCGAGTAAAAATGCTCATAGGGTGTATTTGGGATATTTAGAGCTTGCTAAAATTTTAGAAAATGAACTTAAAATGAGTAAAGATAAAGATTATAAAAAAACTTGTGCGAGTTATTATAAAATGGCAGCTTATTATGCAAAACTTGCAAAAAATTATAAAGCTCTTTATAAGTGTTTGTTTAAAAGCCTGAGTATAAAAATCAACGCTCCTGCTTTGATATTACTCATTTTAAGTATAATTCCAAATAATATGATTGAAAAATTATCAAAAATTCGGGTGGCTTTATGCAAAAATTAGGCATTTTTATTTATTCTTTAGGAAGTGGTGGTGCTGAAAGAGTTGTGGCGACTTTATTGCCTATTTTAAGTTTGAAATTTGAAGTGCATTTGATCTTGATGAATGATAAAATTTCTTATGAAATTCCAGAGTGTCAAATTCATTTTTTGGAATGTTCAAAACCTAGTGAAAATCCTATTTTGAAATTTTTAAAACTACCTTTTTTGGCTTTAAAATATAAAAAACTTTGCAGAAATTTGGGTATTGATACAGAATTTGTTTTTTTAAATCGACCTAATTATATAGCTTTAATGGCAAGAATGTTTGGAAACAAAACTCGCCTTGTGATCAATGAATGCACTACGCCAAGTGTGATGTATGCGAAAAATAATTTTAATTCTTTGGCAAATAAATTTTTAATTTCTTTGCTTTATCCAAGAGCTGATTTAATCCTGCCTAATTCTAAAGGAAATTTAGAAGATTTAGTGCAAAATTTTAGTATAAATCCAAAAAAATGTGAAATTTTATACAATGCCATCGATTTAGAAAACATAGAGCAAAAAGCTCTTGAAGATATAGCTTTAAAAGATAAATTTATTTTAAGTGTAGGCAGGCTTGATAAAGGTAAAAATCATGCTTTATTAATTCGTGCTTATGCGAGATTGAAAACAGATTTAAAGCTTGTGATTTTAGGTGAAGGTGTGCTTAAAGATGAGCTTTTAGCTTTGATTAAAGAGTTAAATTTAGAAGAAAAGGTTTTGCTTTTAGGATTTGATAATAATCCTTATAAATACATGGCTAAATGCGAATTTTTTGCTTTTGCTTCTGTATTTGAAGGCTTTTCAAATGTTTTAATTGAAAGCTTAGCTTGTTCTTGTGCGGTGGTTTGCACTGATCATAAAAGTGGCGCAAGAGAGCTTTTTGGCGATGATGAATTTGGACTTTTAGTAGAAGTAGATAATGAAAACTCTATGTTTCAGGGTTTAAAGACTATGCTTGAAGATGATAAATTAAGAAAAGCGTATAAAAATAAGGCTAAAACTAGGGCTAAGGCCTTTGATAAAGTAAAAATTGCACGTGATGCTTTGAAATATTTATTAGGATAAAAGATGTTGAAAAAAGAGTATTTAAAAAACCCTTATTTAGTTTTGTTTGCGATGATTGTATTAGCCTATGTTTTTAGTGTATTGTGTAGATTTTACTGGATTTGGTGGGCAAGTGAGTTTAATGAGTATTTTTTCAATAATCAATTAATGATCATTTCAAACGATGGTTATGCTTTTGCTGAGGGTGCAAGAGATATGATAGCAGGTTTTCATCAGCCTAATGATTTGAGTTATTATGGATCTTCTTTATCTACGCTTACTTATTGGCTTTATAAAATCACACCTTTTTCTTTCGAAAGTATTATTTTATATATGAGTACTTTTTTATCTTCTTTGGTGGTGATTCCTATTATTTTACTAGCTAATGAATACAAACGTCCTTTAATGGGCTTTGTAGCTGCTCTTTTAGCAAGTATAGCAAACAGTTATTATAATCGCACTATGAGTGGGTATTATGATACGGATATGCTGGTAATTGTTTTACCTATGTTTATTTTATTTTTTATGGTAAGAATGATTTTAAAAAAAGACTTTTTTTCATTGATTGCCTTGCCGTTATTTATAGGAATTTATCTTTGGTGGTATCCTTCAAGCTATACTTTAAATGTAGCTTTAATTGGACTTTTTTTAATTTATACACTTATTTTTCATAGAAAAGAAAAGATTTTTTATATAGCTGTGATTTTGTCTTCTCTTACTCTTTCAAATATAGCATGGTTTTATCAAAGTACTATTATAGTAATACTTTTTGCTTTATTTGCTTTAGAGCAAAAACGCTTAAATTTTGTAATTATAGGAATTTTAGCTAGTGTAACTTTGATATTTTTGATTTTAAGTGGAGGGGTTGATCCTATACTTTATCAGCTTAAATTTTATATTTTTAGAAGTGATGAAAGTGCGAATTTAACGCAGGGTTTTATGTATTTTAATGTCAATCAAACCATACAAGAAGTTGAAAATGTAGATCTTAGCGAATTTATGCGAAGAATTGGTGGTAGTGAAATTGTTTTTTTGTTTTCTTTGTTTGGTTTTGTATGGCTTTTGAGAAAACATAAAAGTATGATTATGGCTTTACCTATATTGGTGCTTGGGTTTTTAGCCTTAAAAGGGGGGCTTAGATTTACCATTTATTCTGTACCTGTAATGGCCTTAGGATTTGGTTTTTTATTGAGCGAGTTTAAGGCTATATTGGTTAAAAAATATAGCCAATTAACTTCAAATGTTTGTATTGTTTTTGCAACTATTTTGACTTTAGCTCCAGTATTTATCCATATTTACAACTATAAAGCACCAACAGTTTTTTCTCAAAATGAAGCATCATTATTAAATCAATTAAAAAATATAGCCAATAGAGAAGATTATGTGGTAACTTGGTGGGATTATGGTTATCCTGTGCGTTATTATAGTGATGTGAAAACTTTAGTAGATGGTGGAAAGCATTTAGGTAAGGATAATTTTTTCCCTTCTTTTGCTTTAAGCAAAGATGAACAAGCTGCAGCTAATATGGCAAGACTTAGTGTAGAATATACAGAAAAAAGCTTTTATGCTCCGCAAAATGATATTTTAAAAACAGACATTTTACAAGCCATGATGAAAGATTATAATCAAAGCAATGTGGATTTGTTTCTAGCTTCATTATCAAAACCTGATTTTAAAATCGATACACCAAAAACTCGTGATATTTATCTTTATATGCCCGCTAGAATGTCTTTGATTTTTTCTACGGTGGCTAGTTTTTGTTTTATTAATTTAGATACAGGAGTTTTGGATAAACCTTTTACCTTTAGCACAGCTTATCCACTTGATGTTAAAAATGGAGAAATTTATCTTAGCAACGGAGTGGTTTTAAGCGATGATTTTAGAAGTTTTAAAATAGGTGATAATGTGGTTTCTGTAAATAGTATCGTAGAGATTAATTCTATTAAACAAGGTGAATACAAAATCACTCCAATTGATGATAAGGCTCAGTTTTATATTTTTTATTTAAAGGATAGTGCTATTCCTTACGCACAATTTATTTTAATGGATAAAACCATGTTTAATAGTGCTTATGTGCAAATGTTTTTTTTAGGAAATTATGATAAGAATTTATTTGACTTGGTGATTAATTCTAGAGATGCTAAGGTTTTTAAACTTAAAATTTAAGGGTTGAAAATGAGAATAGGATTTTTATCACATGCAGGAGCAAGTATTTATCATTTTAGAATGCCTATTATAAAAGCATTAAAAGATAGAAAAGATGAAGTTTTTGTTATAGTGCCACAAGATGAATACACGCAAAAACTTAGAGATCTTGGCTTAAAAGTAATTGTTTATGAGCTTTCAAGAGCTAGCTTAAATCCTTTTGTGGTTTTAAAGAATTTTTTTTATCTTACTAAGGTTTTAAAAAATTTAAATCTTGATCTTATTCAAAGTGCGGCACATAAAAGCAATACCTTTGGAATTTTAGCGGCAAAATGGGCAAAAATTCCTTATCGTTCTGCCTTAGTAGAAGGCTTGGGTTCTTTTTATATAGATCAAGGTTTTAAGGCAAATTTAGTGCGTTTTGTTATTAATAATCTTTATAAATTAAGTTTTAAATTTGCACACCAATTTATTTTTGTCAATGAAAGTAATGCTGAGTTTATGCGGAATTTAGGACTTAAAGAAAATAAAATTTGCGTGATAAAATCTGTAGGGATCAATTTAAAAAAATTTTTTCCTATTTATGTAGAATCGGAAAAAAAAGAGCTTTTTTGGAAAAATTTAAACATAGATAAAAAACCAATTGTGCTTATGATAGCAAGAGCTTTATGGCATAAAGGTGTAAAAGAATTTTATGAAAGTGCTGCTATGCTAAAAGACAAGGCAAATTTTGTTTTAGTTGGTGGAAGAGATGAAAATCCTTCTTGTGCAAGTTCGGAGTTTTTAAACTCTGGCGTGGTGCATTATTTGGGCGCTAGAAGTGATATAGTTGAGCTTTTGCAAAATTGTGATATTTTTGTTTTACCAAGCTATAAAGAAGGCTTTCCTGTAAGTGTTTTGGAGGCAAAAGCTTGTGGTAAGGCTATAGTGGTGAGTGATTGTGAAGGTTGTGTGGAGGCTATTTCTAATGCTTATGATGGACTTTGGGCAAAAACAAAAGATGCCAAGGATTTAAGCGAAAAAATTTCACTTTTATTAGAAGATGAAAAATTAAGATTAAATTTAGCTAAAAATGCCGCCCAAGATGTTTTGCAATACGATGAAAATAATATCGCACAGCGTTATTTAAAACTTTATGATAGGGTAATTAAGAATGTATGAAAAAGTTTTTAAAAGAATTTTTGATTTTATTTTAGCTTTAGTGCTTTTAGTACTTTTTTCTCCGGTGATTTTAATCACTGCTTTACTTTTAAAAATCACTCAAGGAAGTGTGATTTTCACTCAAAATCGCCCTGGGTTAGATGAAAAAATTTTTAAAATTTATAAATTTAAAACCATGAGTGATGAAAGAGATGAAAAGGGTGAGTTATTAAGCGATGAATTGCGTTTGAAAGCTTTTGGAAAAATTGTTAGAAGCTTAAGTTTGGATGAGCTTTTGCAACTTTTTAATGTTTTAAAAGGGGATATGAGTTTTGTGGGGCCTAGACCTCTTTTGGTTGAGTATTTATCCCTTTATAATGAAGAGCAAAAATTGCGTCATAAAGTGCGTCCAGGTATAACAGGATGGGCGCAGGTAAATGGAAGAAATGCTATTTCTTGGCAGAAAAAATTCGAACTTGATGTGTATTATGTGAAAAATATTTCTTTTTTGCTTGATTTAAAAATCATATTTTTAACAGCCTTAAAGGTTTTAAAACGAAGCGGGGTAAGCAAAGAAGGCCATGTTACAACAGAGAAATTTAATGGCAAGAACTGAAAAAATTTATATTTATGGTGCTAGTGGTCATGGGCTTGTTTGTGAAGATGTGGCTAAAAATATGGGTTATAAAGAATGTATTTTTTTAGATGATTTTAAAGGAATGAAATTTGAAAGCACCTTACCTAAATATGATTTTTTTATAGCCATAGGAAACAATGAAATTCGAAAAAAGATTTATCAAAAAATTTTAGAAAATGGCTTTAAAATCGTTAATCTTATTCATAAAAGCGCGCTTATAAGTTCTAGTGCAAGTATGGAAGAAAATGCAGGAATTTTAATCATGCCTTATGTAGTAGTTAATGCTAAAGCCAAAATAGAAAAAGGCGTGATTTTAAATACTTCAAGTGTGATTGAACATGAATGCGTGATAGGGGAATTTTCTCATGTGAGTGTAGGGGCTAAGTGTGCGGGCAATGTAAAAATCGGTAAAAATTGTTTTTTAGGGATTAATTCTTGTGTTTTGCCTAATTTAAGCTTAGCAGATGATAGTATTTTAGGTGGTGGAGCAACTTTGGTTAAAAGTCAAGATGAAAAAGGTGTTTTTGTGGGAGTGCCTGCAAAAAGAAAAATATGAAATGATTATAAAAAGATTTTTGTTTGATTCTTTGTAAATTTTTTTAGGTAAAATAGAGTTAATTTATAAAAATTTTGTTTTATACAAAGGATAAATCATGAGATTTTTTCTTTCTCCTCCGCATATGGGTGGTAATGAATTAAAATACATAGAAGAAGTTTTCAAAAGCAATTATATAGCACCTTTGGGTGAATTTGTAAATTGCTTTGAGCAAAGTGTAAAAGATTATAGCAAAAGTGAAAATGCCTTAGCTTTAAATTCAGCCACAGCGGCTTTACATTTAGCTTTAAGGGTGGCAGGGGTAAAACAAGATGATATCGTTTTAGCTTCTTCTTTTACTTTTATTGCTTCAGTAGCACCTATTTGTTATCTTAAAGCAAAGCCTGTATTTATAGATTGTGATGAAACTTATAATATTGATGTAGATTTGTTAAAACTCGCCATTAAAGAATGCGAAAAAAAACCAAAAGCATTGATTTTAACTCATCTTTATGGCAATGCGGCTAAAATGGATGAGATTGTTAAAATTTGCAAAGAAAATGAAATTGTTTTAATCGAAGATGCTGCCGAAGCTTTAGGAAGTTTTTATAAGAATAAAGCCTTAGGAACTTTTGGAGAATTTGGAGTTTATTCTTATAATGGTAATAAAATTATCACCACTTCAGGTGGAGGTATGCTTATAGGAAAAAATAAAGAAAAGATTGAAAAAGCAAGATTTTATAGCACTCAAGCAAGGGAAAATTGTTTGCATTATGAACATTTAGATTATGGTTATAATTACCGTTTAAGCAATGTTTTAGGAGCTATTGGTGTAGCGCAAATGGAGGTTTTAGAACAAAGAGTGCTTAAAAAAAGAGAAATTTATGAGTGGTATAAAGAATTTTTAGGAGAGCATTTTAGCTTTTTAGATGAATTAGAAAATTCAAGAAGCAATCGCTGGTTAAGTACGGCTTTGATTGATTTTGATAAAAATGAACTTAATGCTTGTCAAAAAGATATAAATATCAGTCAAAAAAATATCGCTTTGCATCCAAAAATTTCAAAACTCATAGAAGATTTGAAAAATGAACAAATAGAAACAAGACCATTATGGAAAGCTATGCACACTCAAGAAGTATTTAAAGGAGCTAAGGCTTATCTTAATGGCAATAGTGAGCTATTTTTCCAAAAAGGAATTTGTTTGCCAAGTGGCACGGCGATGAGTAAAGATGATGTTTATCAAATTTCAAAACTGATCTTAAAGAGCATAAAGGCTTAAAATGATTTTTTATAAAAGCAAAAGATTAGCATTTTTTTTAACTTCAGATATTGTTTTAATTTTACTTAGCGTTTATCTGGCTTTTTCTTTGAGATTTAGTGGAGATATTCCGAGTATTTTTTATCATAGTATGATGATTTCTGCTATTATTTTGCTTGTTTTAAAACTTTTATTTTTGTTTGTTTTTAGAATTTATAAAGTAGCTTGGAGATTTTTTTCTCTCAATGAAGCAAGAAAAATTTTTATTGCTTTGCTTTTAGCTGAGTTTTGTTTTTTTCTTATTTTTTATTTTTTTAGTGATTTTTTTAATCCTTTTCCAAGAAGTGCTATTGTGATAGATTTTGTTCTTTCATATATGTTTATAGGTACTTTAAGAATTAGCAAAAGAATGCTTGTGGATTTTAAACCTTCTAAAATGAAAGAAGAAGAAACTCCTTGTATTGTAGTAGGGGCAACTTCTAAGGCTTTGCATTTGTTAAAAGGCGCAAAAGAAGGTTCTTTAGGGCTTTTTCCTGTGGGTGTAGTTGATGCGAGGAAAGAGCTTATAGGGACTTATTGTGATAAATTTATTGTAGAAGAAAAAGAAAAAATAAAATCTTATGTAGAACAAGGGGTAAAAACTGCCATTATTGCTTTAAGACTTGAACAAGAAGAGCTTAAAAAACTTTTTGAAGAACTTGTAGCTTATGGTATTTGCGATGTAAAAATATTTTCTTTTACAAGAAATGAAGCAAGAGATATCAGTATAGAAGACTTGCTTGCTAGAAAACCAAAAGATTTAGACGATAGTGCTGTGGCGGCTTTTTTAAAAGACAAGGTAGTTTTGGTAAGTGGAGCAGGTGGAACTATAGGCAGTGAACTTTGTAAGCAATGTATTAAATTTGGCGCTAAGCATCTTATCATGGTTGATCATAGTGAGTATAATCTTTATAAAATCAATGATGATTTAAATTTATATAAAGAAAAAATTACTCCTATTTTGTTAAGTATTTTAGATAAGCAAAGTTTAGATGAGGTATTAAAAACTTATAAACCTGAGCTTATTTTACATGCAGCCGCTTATAAACATGTGCCTCTTTGCGAACAAAATCCACATTCAGCAGTAATTAATAATATTTTAGGAACTAAAATTTTATGCGATAGTGCTAAAGAAAATAAAGTAGCTAAATTTGTGATGATAAGTACAGATAAAGCAGTACGACCAACAAATATTATGGGTTGCACTAAGAGAGTTTGCGAGCTTTATACTTTAAGTATGAGTGATAAAAATTTTGAAGTTGCTTGTGTGCGTTTTGGTAATGTTTTAGGTTCTAGTGGTAGTGTGATACCGAAATTTAAAGCACAAATTGCCAATAATGAGCCTTTAACTTTAACACACCCTGATATAGTGCGTTATTTTATGCTTGTGGCTGAGGCAGTGCAACTTGTTTTACAAGCTGGAGCTATCGCAAAAGGGGGAGAACTTTTTGTTTTGGATATGGGTAAGCCTGTGAAGATCATAGATTTAGCTAAAAAAATGCTTTTACTTTCTAATCGCAATGATTTAGAAATTAAAATCACAGGCTTAAGAAAAGGTGAGAAGCTTTATGAAGAGCTTTTGATTGATGAAAATGATGCTAAAACACAATATGAGAGTATTTTTGTAGCAAAGAATGAGAAGGTTGATCTTGATTGGCTTAATAAAGAGATAGAAAATTTACAAATATGTGAAGATATTTCAGAGGCTTTATTAAAGATTGTGCCTGAATTTAAACACAATAAAGAAGGTGTATAATGTATATAAAAGATATACAAAGATTTGAAGATAATCGCTATCGTGCTAGAGCTTATATGAGTTATATTTTAACAAGAAATTTACCTAATAAACTTCCTGATATTCACCTTGAAACGATTAAAACAGCTTTGGATAAAATAGCTCATGAAGTTGTTGTTTTTGATGCTTTGTATATTTTAGATATTTCAGGCATGCAAATAGAAAATGCGATTTCCTTAAATAAGGCTCATGAAATAGGGCAGGGTGAGGATAGAAGTACTCGTTCTTATTTTTATAGAGCTGTAAAATTAAGACGATGCGTTTTAAGCGATCCTTATCCTTCGGTTTTAAACAACGAACTTTGCGTGACAGCTTCTATGCCAATTTACGATGATAAAAATAACTTGCTTTTTGTTGTTTGTATCGATATCAAGCTTGAAGATATTTTAAGGATTATTCAAGCAGGAAAATTTGAGTTTATTTTTACTCAATTTAGTCGTTTGGTATATTTTTGTTTCGCACTGGTTTTATTTGTGATTACTTGCTTTTTATTTCAAAAAGGTTTTTTTAGTCTTTTTGATAATCAAGCTATAGGTATAGAACATATGTTTGAAAGTACTATTGCTATAACTTTAGCTTTAGCTATTTTCGATTTGGCAAAAACTTTGATCGAACAAGAAGTATTAGGAAAAACAAAAAAAGAAGAAGGCGGAATTCAAAAAACTATGGTGAGATTTTTAGGTTCTATTATCATTGCTTTGGCTATAGAAGCTTTGATGTTGGTATTTAAACTTGCTATTGGTGATTTTTCTCAGATGATTTATGCGATTTATCTTATCGGTGGAGTGAGCTTGCTTCTTTTAGGTTTAAGTGTATATTTATTTACGGTTAAGTATAAAAATAATAATATTTGAGTAAAATTTTAAATAAAAGATGATATAATGCTATTTTTTAAAATTTTTTAGCTTGATTAATAAGGCTAAAAAGGGTAAAATAAAACTATAAAAACTTTGAAAGGACGAAATTGTGAAATTGTTAGTTGTTGATGACAGCTCTACTATGAGAAGGATTATTAAAAATACCCTAACAAGACTTGGACACGATGATGTTTTAGAAGCTGAGCATGGCGTTGAAGCTTGGGATTTATTAACTAAAAATGAAGATGTAAAAGTTTTAATTACAGATTGGAATATGCCAGAAATGAATGGCTTGGAGTTGGTAAAAAAAGTAAGAGCAGAGAAAAAATATGAAGATATGCCTATTATCATGGTTACAACTGAGGGCGGAAAAGCTGAAGTGATTACTGCTTTAAAAGCTGGCGTAAATAACTATATTGTAAAACCTTTTACTCCACAAGTTTTAAAAGAAAAGCTTGAAGATGTTTTAGGAATAGGAAGTGGAGAAGGTGCAGCTGAGTAAAGGCTGATTTTTAAAATTCTAAATGCAAAAAAAATATTACGAATTGTTCTTTATCGTAGAAGAGCAGTATAAAAATTTATTTCTTGATTTTGCTTTTGATTTAGGTATAGAAGCTATAGAAGAGAAAGATAATGGTGTTTATATTAGATCCCATGAGAGTTTAGAAGAGCTTTCATGGGCACTTGAAATATTTGCTCAAAAACTTACAACTACTTTCAATTTAAACCATAAAATTATTTCTAATTTAAGTCTTGTAGAGAAAGAAAACAAGGACTGGATACAAGAATATAAAAACGGCATAAAACCTATTTTAGTGGATAATGTTTATATCCATACCACTTGGCAAGAAGAAAAAAAGAATTATATAAATATAAAGATTAATCCAGCCTTAGCCTTTGGCTCAGGACATCATGAAAGCACATATTCTTGTGTAAAATTTTTACAAAAATTTTCTAAAAGTAAATTAAGAGCCTTAGATCTTGGTTGCGGTAGTGGAATTTTAGGTATTATCATGGCAAAGTTTGGCTGTAATGTTGAAATTTGTGATACTGATGAGTTGGCTATCGATAGTTCTTTGGAAAATGCAAGATTAAATGATGTTGATTTTCATAAGACTTGGTGTGGATCTATAGATAAAGCAAATGGTTTATATAACCTAATTGTTGCAAATATCATTGCAGATGTGATTTTAATTTTAGAAAAAGATATTAAAAACCATTTAGAAGATAATGCTATACTTATTTTGTCAGGAATTTTAGATAAATATTCAACAAGAATTAAAGAAAAATTTCAAGATTTAGAACTCATTGACGAAATGCAAATCAATGAGTGGTGTAGTTTTGTATATAAAAACAATAAAAAGGATAAGTAATGAATAATAATACCCCAAATAATAAGGGTAATCCGCAGGGTAATAATTTTTTTAACAAAAATCCCATTTTTATTTTTGCGATTTTTGCAATTGTAATGATAATTATTTTTAAGGGATTTTTTGATGGCAATGGTTCTTTTGGTGGGGCATTGAATGGTAATGAAGTAAATAAAAATGTCCCTTATTCTGAGTTAAAAAAGCTTATTGAAAATGGACAAATCAATCAAGTTAGTATAGGACAAACAACAATCAAAGCAATTTCAAGCTCTCACAATACTGTTTATACAGCAAAAAAAGTTAACGATCCTGAGCTTGTGAGTTTACTAGATAGTAAAAATATCGCTTATGGTGCGTATTCTGAAACAAATTGGTTTACGGATATACTTTTTTCATGGGTTTTGCCAGTATTTATTTTCTTTGGTATTTGGATGTTTTTGGCAAGTCGTATGCAAAAAAATATGGGAAGTTCTATATTGGGCATAGGAAGCTCTAAGAAGCTTGTAAATTCAGAAAAACCTAAAGTAAAATTTAGCGATGTGGCTGGTGTTGAAGAAGCTAAAGAAGAAGTAAAAGAAATTGTAGATTTTTTAAAGTATCCTGAAAGATATATTAAATTGGGAGCGAAAATTCCAAAAGGGCTTTTGCTTGTTGGGCCTCCAGGTACAGGAAAAACCTTGCTTGCAAAAGCAGTTGCAGGTGAAGCTGATGTGCCGTTTTTTAGTGTTTCAGGCTCGTCTTTTATAGAAATGTTTGTGGGTGTAGGTGCTTCTCGTGTGAGAGATTTGTTTGAAAATGCAAAAAAAGAAGCTCCTGCTATTGTTTTCATAGATGAAATAGATGCTATTGGTAAAAGTCGTGCGGCAAGTGGCATGATGGGTGGAAACGATGAAAGAGAACAAACTTTAAATCAGCTTTTGGCTGAAATGGATGGCTTTGGGACAGAAAGTTCCCCAGTCATTGTTTTAGCAGCAACAAATCGCCCAGAAGTTTTAGATGCAGCACTTTTAAGACCAGGAAGGTTTGATAGACAAGTTTTGGTTGATAAACCTGATTTTAAAGGTAGGTGTGATATTTTAAAAGTGCACATGAAAGATGTAAAAATCTCCCCAAAAGTTAAGGTAGAAGACATAGCACGCTTAACCGCAGGACTTGCAGGAGCTGATCTTGCAAATATTATTAATGAAGCGGCACTTTTAGCGGGTAGGGATTCTAAAAAATATGTAGAACAAAATGATTTAGTTGAAGCTGTTGAAAGAGCTATAGCAGGACTTGAGAAGAAATCACGTCGTATTAATGAAAAAGAAAAGAAAATTGTTACTTATCATGAATGCGGTCATGCTTTAATCGCTGAAACTACCAAAGGTGCAAAACGTGTAAGTAAGGTTTCTGTGATTCCGCGTGGTCTTGCGGCTTTAGGTTATACTTTAAATACTCCTGAGGAAAATAAATTTTTAATGCAAAAACATGAGCTTATCGCTGAAGTAGATGTACTTTTGGGTGGTCGTGCAGCTGAAGAAGTGTTTATAGGTGAAATTTCAACGGGTGCAAGTAATGATTTAGAAAGAGCAACCGATATCATAAAAGCTATGATTTCTATGTATGGTATGAGTGAAATTGCAGGACTTATGGTGCTTGAAAAACAAAGAAATACTTTCTTAAGTGGTGGACAAACCATAAAAGATTATTCTGAAAAGATGGCAGAATCTTTAGATGATTATGTAAAGAAAACCTTAGATGAACGCTATAAAGATGTTAAAGATACTTTAAATACTTATAAAGGAGCGATTGAGACTATGGTAGCAGCCCTTTATGAAGAAGAGACTATTGAAGGCGCTAAAGTGCGTGAGATTATTAAAGAGTTTGAGGAACAAAATAGTCTACCAACTCGTTTGCAAGAGCTCGAAGAAGTTAAAATTGAAGTTAAAGTAGAAGAATGAAAGATTTTATTGCAAAAGATGGATATTTAAGTCTTATTATTTTAAGCTTGATTTTTATTTTTGTGTGGATTTTTTATTCTTTTTCCATCCTACTATTAGCATTAATTGTAATTTGTATTTTTCTTTTTAGAGCACCCAAAAGAGAACTTGTTTGTAGTGATGAAAAAGCTATTTTTGCACCTATAGATGGCAGGGTTACTAAAATAGAAAATATTCATCATAAAGATTTAGGTGAATGTGTTGAAATTACTATTAAAAATGCTCTTTATGATGCTGGGAATTTTAATACACCTTTTGCAATGTCTATAATAGATATTCGTTTACGACACGGGCTTTTTTTGTGCAGTGAATTAAAATCTGCAAAAATGATGAATGAAAGAGCTTTTATTTTGGCAAAAGTTAAAGAGAATAAAACGATAGCCTTGCGAATTTATGCAGGTTCTTTTGATAGAAAATTAAAGCTCGATAATATTTCTCATGATTTAAAAGCAGGAGATAAAATGGGTTTTTTAATTAATGGCTCTATAAGTTTACTTTTACCAAAAGATACTAGAATTCATATAGGCTTAAATGATGAAATTAAAGCAGGTTCATTGTTAGGCTATTTTGCGTAAGGAAAAATAATGAATAACAGACCGCAATTAATTTATATTTTACCCAATCTTTTTACAGCTGCTTCAGCTTTTTTAGGGGTTATTTCTATTATAGCTTCAATACATGGAAATTATTATACAGCTTTGATTTATATTATTTTATCTTTGATTTGCGATGGGCTTGATGGCCGTGTTGCAAGACTTACAAATTCTACTTCAAAATTTGGAGTAGAATTTGATTCTTTAGCTGATCTAGTAGCTTTTGGAGTTGCTCCAGCGGTTCTTTTTTATATGGCTATAGGTTATGATTTTGGAAAACTTGGATCTTTGATTACGGCTTTTTTTGTGGTTTTTGGAGCTATTCGTTTGGCGAGATTCAATGTTACCACAGGCACTTATGAACCTTCTGTTTTTATAGGTCTTCCTATACCTACTGCAGCAGTTGTGAGTGCTATATGGACTTATGCGTTTATCAGTTATGATTTTTTAAAGCCTTATGGTGTAGTTTTTTTGGTGCTTCAAGCAATTTTAGGGCTTTTAATGGTAAGTAATATACGCTATCCTAGCTTTAAAAAGCTTGATTTTAATCGTTCTAGCGTTTTAAAAGTTTTGATTATTTTAATTATAATATTTTCATTTTTATATCTTTACCCTCTTGAAAGTTTAGTAATTTTAGCAAGCTTGTATGTGCTTTATGGAATTATTCGGGTTTTATATACCATTATTGTTTCAAAATTTAAGATAAGAAATCAAGAGTAAAATTTTTCAATGACTTCGCATTCTTCTTGAGTGAAGCCAGCTTTGATTCTTGCTTGAATGTTAAGTTTTTTTCCTGCAAGAGAGAATTGTTTAAACGTTTTACAAAGCTCGATAAAATCATACTTGTTTTGATTTGCAAATTTCCACCAAGTATCTCCTTTTTTAACGTGTTTTATTTCATCATTAAGTATAATTTCAAGATATTCCATTAAAAGATTTTTAATGGAATGATTGGAACTTTGAAGTTTTTGAACAACAAAGGGGTTGGCATCAAGCCCTTTAGCTTCTAAACCTCTATGAACTATTCCCATTCTAAAGCTTAAAGAGTCTTTTGTAGCTTCTAGAGCAGATTCTAAATTATCATGCACTGGAAAATTTCCATATTTGTAACCAAGTTCTTCAAGTACTGAATTTAAAAGTTTGAAATGTTTAATTTCCTCATCTGCTACCTCCAGCCAATCGTAATAAAATTGCAAAGGTAGATTTTTAAAGCGATAACTCGCATCTAAAGCCAGGTTAATTGCATTAAATTCTATATGAGCGACTGAATGAATTATTTTAGCAAGCGCATGAGTTGAATTGACAAATTTAGGTCTTCTTATACGCGTAGGATGAAGTAAGGTAATTTGTTGTGATGTATTTTTTTTGAAAATGCTTTGATTCTCGTGATTAAAAATAAATTTGTGGCTTTTAAAGTCTTCATAAAAATTTTGAAAAGAGTGAAATTTTATATTTGTATTTTTTTCATATAAAATATTTTGAAGCTCTTGAAAAAATTCTTTTTGCATTTAAAACTTTCTTGAAAATTATAAAAATTTATCATTTAAAATTGAAATTTTAATTATATAATATAAAAATTATTTTACAAGGGTAGATCATGAAAGAATTAAATGAAGAAGAAAAAAAAGTAATTTTAAATAAAGGAACAGAAGCTCCTTTTAGTGGGAAATATAATGATTTTTATGAAAAAGGAATTTATCAATGCAAGCAATGTGGAGCTTCGCTTTATAAATCCGAAGATAAATTTAAATCAGGTTGTGGATGGCCTAGCTTTGATGATGAAATAAGAGGGGCTATTAAAAGAATTCCTGATAAAGATGGGATTAGAACCGAGATTGTGTGTGCAAACTGCAATGGACATTTAGGTCATGTTTTTGAAGGAGAAGGGTTTTCTGCTAAAAATGTAAGACATTGTGTAAATTCTATTTCTTTGGAATTTGTAAAAACTAAGGATTGATAGTGTTTTCTAGTATGGGTTCTGAGCTTTATTTGATATTTTTTGCTGCAATTACTTTACTTGCCATCTTAAATCCTTTTGGTAATTTAACTCAATTTTTGGCTATGAGTGATGGATTGCCTTTAATGCTTCGAAAAAAACTTTTTAGAACTATTCTCTATACAGCTTTTACTATAGTTTTGGTATTTTTACTATCAGGACCTTTATTTATGAACTATATTTTTAGAGTTTCATTAGATGATTTAAGGGTTTCTGGTGGCTTAGTCCTTATTATAATGGCTATTAAAAATTTACTTTTTTCAACAAAAATTGCAACTAAGGATTTTAGTTCTTATCAGGATATGGATGATAAGGAAATTTTAAGACAGAGTTTAATACCTATGGCATTTCCTATGCTTGTTGGGCCTGGAACTTTAGCTAGTATTATCGTTATAGCCGAAGATGGTGGGCTTGATGTTGCTCTTGGCGGAGTAATGATAGCTTTTATTTTTATGTTTATACTTTTTCATTTTGCAGCTACTATAGAAAAAATAGTTGGAAAATTGATTTTACATGTTTTTTCTCGTATAGCACAAGTATTTATTGCTGCTATGGGGTTTAAGATGATTATTGTAGGTTTAAAAGATATATTTAACTTATAAATTAATATAATTTTAAGTAAATAATACTATATAAATATGATATAATTTTAAAATAATTTATTATTAAAAAGGTGAGTTTTATGTTTGGTGCTAAGAAAAACAATACTGAAATAATTGAACAACTTGAAAAAAAGTGTAATGGTTTAGGAGATATTTTAAGATCTATTGGGAATACCATGGCGGTAATTGAATTTACCACCGATGGCGTTATTTTAGAGGCAAATCAAAATTTTTTAACAACTATGAAATACTCCCTTTCAGAGATCAAGGGCAAGCATCATAGTATGTTTTGTTTGCCTGAAGTTGTTAATTCTTCAGCATATAGTGATTTTTGGAAAGATTTAAGAGATGGAAAAGCTAGAAGTGGTCTTTTTGGACGTATAGCTAAGGGAGGGATAGATGTTTATTTAGAAGCAAATTATCTTCCAATTAGTGATAATAATGGTCATGTTTATAAAATTATTAAATTTGCCAATGATATAACTCAAAGACATTATGAAATGCTTGATCTTAGAAATACTATTGCTGCTGCTAATCGTTCTATGGCTATTATTGAATTTAAACCTGATGGGACTATTATTACGGCTAATGAAAATTTTTTAAGAACTATGGATTTTAATATTGATGAGATTAAAGGAAAGCATCATAGTATGTTCTGTGATTCTAATTATAGACACTCTAAGGACTATGTTCAATTTTGGGAAGATTTAAGAGAGGGCAAATTTCAATCAGGTAAATATATAAGATACGGAAGAAATAATAAAAAAGTATACCTTGAAGCAAGTTATAATCCGGTTAAAAATGATGATGGGAAAATTTACAAGGTTATTAAATTTGCTACAGATATAAGCGAACAAGTTAAAAAAGATCAAGAAAAACTTCGCCTCATAAGCGAACTTGCAGAAAAAAATGATAATCTTACTCAAGATGGAGATCGTGTAATTGAAAACACTGTTTCAAATGTTCAGAATATTGCTGATATGATGTCTCAAAGTTCAAATCTTGTTTCCTCATTAAATCAACAATCAGATGAAATTAAATCTATTATTCAGACTATTAGTGATATTGCTGATCAGACTAATCTGCTTGCTTTAAATGCTGCTATTGAGGCAGCACGTGCTGGTGAACATGGTAGAGGTTTTGCTGTTGTTGCTGATGAAGTAAGAAATTTAGCTGAAAGAACAGGGCATTCAGTTAATGAAATTACCACTACGATTAATTCTATTCGTAATGTTACATCACAAGTGGTTGAGAGTATTAAAAGCGGTTTAGAGGATGTTAATCAGAGTGTTGAACTTGCAAAAGAAGCAAGAGAATGTATGGAGAAAATTCGTGAAAGCTCTGCTGAAGTTGCTAAAGCAATGTCATAAGCGTGATTTTCACGCTTATTTTTTAAGTAATTAAATCTTTAAAATTTTTAAAACCACTTTCTTGATTGCATTTTTCTTTTAAAATATTTAAAAATTCTTTCCTAGAAATATTATGAGCACCCATAAATTCTAAATGTTGGTTATAAACTTGACAATCTATGATAAAATCATAAGGTTTTAATAAATCACAAAGTTTAATCATGGCAACTTTAGATGCATTTTTTTTAATGCTTACCATGCTTTCACCAAAGAAAACCTTGCCTAAAATTAAACCATAAATTCCACCTATAAGTTCATTATTTTCATAAAGTTCAAGGCTATGCGCATAGCCTTGGGTAAATAACTTATAATAAGTGGTAATAAATTCATCATCTATCCAGCTTTGAGAGCGTGTATCGCGACATAATGTAATTAATTTTAAAAAATCATAATCAAGTTTAATTTGATAGAGATTAATAAATTTTTTCATATTTTTTTGGATGTGAATTTGATTTGGAATTAAAATGCATCTAGGATCTGGACACCACCAAGTTACAGGTTTACTTGTCCATGGGAATAGACCAAAAGTATAAGCTTTTACAATAAAATCAGCTTCTAAATTTTGACTTAAAAATACAGGGGCATTTTTAGGTGCATTGAGTAATTTAGAATATAAATTCGAGCTTTCCATTTTTACCAAGTTTGATTTTAGCTATACCGCCTTTTTTAAGCTTTCCGAATAAAATTTCATCACTGATTTTTTCTCCTATCTCCTCAGAAATTATGCGTTTTAAAAGCCTTACTCCAAATTCTTTATTATAGGCTTTTTTAGCTAAATAAATTTTAGCTTTATCATCCACTGATAATTTTATATTATTTAAATTTTTAGAAATTTCATCAAGTTCTTTTTCGATAATTTTAACAAGTATAGCATCGTTTAAATCATTAAAATGTAAAATTTTATCAATGCGATTAATAAATTCTGGAGCAAAAAAATCTTTGATAGCACGATTACTTTTTTCTTCATTTTTACTTAAAAAACCAAGCTCATTGCTTTCTTTAAGTCCTAGATTGGATGTCATAATAATGATTGTATTTTTAAAATCTACTTTAAGACCGCTATTGTCGGTGAGTTCAGCATTGTCAAAAATCTGTAAAAAGGTATTACTTAAATCAGGATGAGCCTTTTCTATTTCGTCAAAAAGAACAAGACTGAAAGGATTTTTGCGGATAGCATTGCTTAAAAGTCCACCCTCTTCAAAACCTATATATCCAGCTGGAGATCCTATTAGTTTACTTATAGCATGTTTTTCTGCATATTCACTCATATCAAAGCGTTCTAAATTTAAACCTAAAAATTCAGCTAAAGCTTTGCAAAGTTCTGTTTTTCCAACTCCACTTGATCCAGTAAACAAAAACACTCCGCGTGGTGTATTGGAATTTTTAAATCCTGCGAAACTTTGCTTAAGTGATGAAACAAGGCTATCTATAACTTCATCTTGGCCAAAAATTTTTGCTTTTAAATTTGTTTTTAAATTCATTAAAGCTTTATTTTGATCGAATTCAAACATTTTGTGATGGTGGGTCATTTTTGCTAAAACATTTTCTAAATCTTTTAAATTGGCATTTTTTTTAGCTTTTGGATTTAAAGCAAAAGAAGCACCAAGTTCATCGACCAGATCTATAGCACAATCAGGTAAAAATTTATCATTAAAAAATTTTTTACCCCAAATTACAGCATATTGAAGAATTTCATCGTTTAATTTTATATGATGAAATTCTTCATATTTGTTTTTTAATCCTTTCAGAATTTGCAAGCTTTCTTCTTGGCTTGGTTCATCTACATTTATTTTAGCAAAACGGCGACTTAGGGGTTTATTTTTATCAAAAGTATTTTTATATTCCATAAAAGTTGTTGCACCTATGCATTTTAAAGTTCCATTACTTAGAGCCGGTTTTAAAAGATTGGAAAAATCAGTATGAGATTCTCCTGTACTTCCAGCTCCTACTATAGTGTGAATTTCATCAATAAATAAAATAGCATTGGGTATTTTCTCAAGTTCATTTAAAATTTCTTTAATTCTTTTCTCAAAATCTCCACGGTATTTTGTTCCCGCAAGTATACTAGCCATATCAAGACTAAAAATTTTTGCATTTTGTAAGTTTTTAGGCACCTTTTTTTCCGCAATAGCCAATGCTAATCCTTCTACAATGGCCGTTTTGCCAACTCCTGCCTCTCCTACTAAAATAGGATTATTTTTCTTGCGACGTGAAAGAATTTGCATCATTCTTTCAAGTTCAAATTTTCTTCCTATTAAAGGATCAATCTTGCCATTTTGAGCTAAAAGTGTTAAATCACTTGTGTGGTTGCTTAAATTTTGTATATTTTCATGATTTTGAAGTTCTTGAATTTTGTTAAGATTTATGTTGTGTTTTTTTAAGAGATAGCTAGAATAACTTCTTGAATCCTGTATGAGCTTTTCTAAAAAATCTATAATTTTAATTTCATTATTTTTATTTTTAAGTGAAAGTAAGATTTCATCTAAAACAACAGATATTGTAGGTTCTATTTCTTGTTTAATAATTTGATTGTTTTGAGAAATGTAATTTTTTAATTCAGTTTCTAGAAGTTCAAGATCTCCATCTGAAAATTCTTCAAATATATCCTTAAAATCAGTGCTTAGTTTTAGTAATGCAAACAGTACATGCTCACAGGTAACAAATTCATGGTGGTTTATTAAGCTTAGATTTTTGGCATTATCAAGATATTTTTGTAAATTTTCTTGGTATTTCATTCTTCTTCCACCTTTGCTTGTAGTGGAAAATTAGCAAGTTTAGCCGCATCTATAACTTTTTTTTGTTTTGAAAGAGCTATTTCTTGAGTGTAAATGCCACAAATTCCAGAACCATTGTGATGAATTTCTAACATTGTTTGACTTGCTTTTTCAAGGTTTTGATGAAAAATATTCATCAAAATTTCTATGACAAAATCCATGGTTGTTACATCATCATTTAAGAGTATAACTTTATACATTTTTGGTTCACTAAGTTTTATTTGCTCTAGAGTTTGGGTTTTTGGCATTATTTTCCTTTGTAGATTTTATTTAAATCTTCTTGCATGAGTTCTGTTGGAATTTTGCCAAGATAAAAATTTGTTGGAGTATTATTATTCCAGTAATCGCTTATTTTTTGATAAATTCCATTTTTTAAAACAACTTTAAAAGGAAGTTGCTCCATATTTTGATAGTCTATATCTTTTAAAATTTGAGCAATAATACGATCGTTAGAGCTGCCATTGCTTAGAAAATAGTAAGCACCATAATCATCTGCGAATTTTTTAACTGTTTCATCGCTAACATCTTCAAAATGTGTAAGTCCTATAATGATAAATTTGCTAGAATTATTTTTCCAAAGTTTGCTAAGATCTAAAGCTTCTTCTTTGCATGGGGTGCAAAAAGTGCCAAAAAAATCAAACATTAGAACTTTTCCTTCCTCTCCTTCTACCACAAAACCTTTATCTGTTCTTATTAAAGTTTTGCTTCCACCATTTACACTATTTAATACTATTTTATCTCCTTTGTGATACTCTTCAAACATAAAATCATTTTGAATTTCTTCTTCTTTGGAGCAAGCATTAAGAAAAAATGCTAAACTTATTAAAAATAGGGTTAAAATTTTTTTCATTTAATTTCCTTTATTTATAATTTTTCATAGCAGCTCTAGCTTCTAAATCGGCTTGCTTTTTCTTTAAAGTTTCACGCTTGTCATGCAAATTTTTCCCTTTAGCTAAAGCAAGAGTGGCTTTTACTTTATTTTTTGTGTTAAAATAAAGATCTAATGCAACGATAGTATATCCTTCTATACTTACTTTACCTAATAATTTATCAATTTGCTTTCTATGCATTAAAAGCTTTCTAGCATCTCTTTCTTCGTGTTTATAGAAAGAATGTGTAGTATGAAGCAATGAAATATGAGAATTAAGTAAAAAAATCTCATTTTTTATAATGCGAACAAAAGAGTCTTTAAGATTTGCTCTTCCTGCTCTTAAAGCTACAACTTCACTTCCCTTAAGGACAATTCCGGCTTCAAAGCGTTCTATGATGCTATAATCAAATAAAGCTTTTTTATTTCTCGCAATAATTTTCATCGATCAACCTTAAAAACACTACTACCGCTACCGCTTAGAAAAAAATCTTCTTGTAAGTAAGACTTCATTTTAGGATATAAAGTTGCACAAGGAGTAAATAAATCATTTAATTCTTTGTTTTTAAAGTTTTGTAACAACTCTTTTGTGCTGAGTTTTTTGTAGATTTGCGCTTGATTATTGTTTTTTTGAAAGTCAAATATTCCTCTATCAAATTCATCATAAACAGCTTTAGTTTGGCAAGATATTTGTGGAAAAGTCCATTTTAAATTAGGTATGTCATCTTCAAATTCTTTTATAATTTCACCACAGCCACTTACATTAGCAGAGTGAAAGCCACTTAAAAAAAAGGCAATATCACTTCCTAGTTGTATGCTTAAATTTATAAGTTCTTGTAGGTTTAATTTTAAATTTAGGGTTTCATTCATTAGTAGTAAAAAACTCGCACAATCGCTACTTCCACCACCAAGCCCAGCACATACTGGGATATTTTTTGTGAGTTTTAGGCTTTTTTTGCTAAATAATTCTTTTAATTCGTTATTATATCTTTTAGAAAGTAGCAAATAAGCCTTTTGAATAATATTATTTTCGCATTTAAAATTACTAATGATTTCAAATTCTTTTTTAGAGTCTGATTCTTTATCAACAAGCTCAAGCTCATCAAAAAGATCTTTTAAAAGTATAAATCGTGATTCTAAAAGATGATATTTTCTTGAGTCAAAACCGGTAAGTTTTAAAAAAATATTTGCTTTAGCGTAAGCTTTCATTTGATTAGTTTTTTGCTTAAGTCATCAAGTTTAATATCATTCTGAACAACAGAATGCAAATTTTCATCCTTTACTTGTTGAACAAGTTCTTTTCTAAGTATCATAAGAGATTTTGGAGCTTCTATGCCTATTTTGGCATATCCTTTCCCTGTTTGAACGACTTTGATTTCTATACCTTCTCCGATAATTATACTTTCATTTTCTTTTCTTGATAATATTAACATTTTTCAACCTTATTCAGAAGATATTTTACTGTATTTTCTTTAATATTAATTACGCTAAAATATTTTTCTGTTTCAATATAATAATCTCCTTCATCATGAAATTCTAATTCTTCGACAAAAATTTTAGCACCATTTTCGAGTTTACTTAAATTCTTGATAAAATTTGGCTTTAGGTTAATGTATTTTAACACATTTAAGCTTTTCTCATTATTATAAACAAATTTACCTTCTTTAATGCGCTCTAAAGAGCTTAAAGTCGCATTAATACCTAGTTTTCTAGCAAAAAGTTCGCAATAAGATCTTATATAAGCACCTTCACTGACTGTGATTTCAATATTTAAAAAAGGATGATTATAGCTTAAGATCTTGCAATCAAATACTTCCATTTGACAAGGTTTTAAATTTACTTCTATACCTTTTTTTGCAAGTTCATAGGCGCGAGTTCCATTGATTCTTTTGGCGCTAAATTGCGGTGGTGTATAGGAGATAATTCCTTGCATTTGATCAACGATTTGTTGTAAATTTGCAAGATCAAATTCTTTTATATTTTTAATTTCTTTTATATTTTGATCATCAAGACTTAAGGAGTAAACTCCAAGCCATAAAGTAGCTTTATAGGTTTTTGGAGTTTTTTTTAAAAAACGGAAAAGTTTTGTGTATTGTCCAAATGCAACGATTAAAATCCCTTTGGCGAAAGGATCAAGAGTGCCAGAATATCCTGCTTTTTTATTTTTATATTTTTTCTTTAAAGTGCTTAAAAAGGCATTAGAGCTCAAACCCCTTGGTTTAAAGGCTGCAAAGATCTTGTTCATACTGCTTTTTCCACAAAGCTTGCCATGATTACACGCATTATACCACCAAAATTAATATTAAGCTTTTCCTCTTTTCCGCTTTTATTAACTTCAACAACCCTACCAATGCCAAAAATTTTATGTTTAACTAGATCTCCTTTACAAAAGCTAGTTTTTTGTATATTTTGATTTTTTGATTTTTCATTGATTAATTTACTTTCTTCTAAGAAGCGACTAGGATTGATATTTGCTCTTGAACCATGATAAAAACGAGAATTTGCAACACTTATTGTGAGAAATTTTTTGGTGCGAGTGATGGCAACATAAGCAAGACGGCGTTCTTCTTCGAGATTTTCTTCGCTATTTAAAGGAAAAAATCCTTCATCAAAGCCTATTATAAAAACATAATCAAATTCCAAACCTTTGCTAGCATGAATACTCATCAAGCAAACACATTCTTCATCTAAATTATCTTGATCACTTAATAAAGAAATTTCACTAAGTAGATCTTCTAAAGAAGCTTCGGGATCTTCTTTGAGTTTTTCTCTTAGATTAGCATAAAACTCATCAAGATTTCTGATTCTTTCATCTCCATCATCTTGCTCTGAAAAATAATCTTTGATTTTAAATAATTCTTCTATATTATCAAAAACCTTTTTTGCATTATCGTAGCTTTTTAGAGTGTGAATATTTTGTATAAAAATATTTGCTTCATTTTGTGCTTTTTTTGTTGTTAAAATTCCTACACCGCTATCGCTTTCACATAAGGCATCAAAAAGTGAAATTTGACGTTTTTTTGCATATTCTTCTAAATTTTTTAGGGCTTTTTCTCCTATGGATCTTTTAGGGCGATTAATAATACGCCTAAATGACAAATCATCGTTTGGATTTAAGATAAGTCTAAGATACGAGATTAAATCTTTTATTTCTAATCTTTCATAAAAACGCATACCGCTAAGCAGTTTATAAGAAATTTTTTCCTTCATAAATGCTTCTTCTATTGCTCTTGATAGTGCATTAACTCGAAATAAAACGGCGATCTCTTTAGCTTCTACTCCAGAATTTAGCAATTTTTTCACTTCTTGAGCGATATATAAACCTTCATCTTTTTCGTTTTCGTTTTTTAATATTTTAATATTTTCCCCAGTATCTTTAGTACAGATTAAAGTTTTTCCAAGTCGTTGCTCATTGTGAGATATGAGATTATTTGCTGCTTGTAAAATAGTCCCTACTGAACGATAGTTTTGTTCAAGTTTTACAAGTTTAACATTTTTAAAATCGTTTTGAAAATTTAAAATATTTTCAATTTTTGCTCCACGCCAACTATAAATACTTTGATCATCATCACCAACAACTGTGATATTTTCATGCATACAACATAGATTTTTTAGAATTTTATATTGCAAGGTATTAGTATCTTGATACTCATCAACTGTAATGTAATTATAAAGTAAGCTTTGTTCTTTGGCAAAATTTATATCATTTTCCAAAATGAGATTGCTTAGCAATAAAAGATCATCAAAATCTACAAAATTTTGCTTTAATAAGTATTCTTCATAAGCACGGTAATAGTTGGCAAATTTGTATTCATTTTGATATTTTTCAAAATTATGTTCTTTTAGTAAATTTAAATCTTCAAAGACATTGCTTACTCTTTTGCCTTCATTTTTACAATAAGATATGTATTTGATAATATCATAGACATTATCTTTGTTTTTATCATGGATTAAATCTTTAATTATTTTTTTTGTATCATCTGTATCGATAACAATAAAACTATTTTTACGCTCCAATCTTTCAAAGTGTAGTTTTAAAAATAAAAGTCCAAATTTGTGAAAGGTGCAAAGCAAAGGATTGTGATTACCTTGTAGAAAATTTAATGCTCTATGACGCATAACACTAGCTGCTTTATTCGTAAAAGTAAGAGTAAGAGTGTTATGCGAGGGGATGCCTACTTCACCGATAAGATAAGCAAGACGAGTGGTGATAGTTTTGGTTTTTCCACTACCTGCACCTGCTAGGATAAGCATAGCTCCATCAATGTGGCTTACCGCTTGTTTTTGGCTATCATTTAAATCTTCAAATAGATTCATTTTTTGAAAATATCTTTATTTTTTGGATTATTTAAAAATATATTTTTAGATTTTTGTAAATTTTTACTATTTTCACGTTTATAAAGGCTAAAATTAACAAATAAAATGCTATTTTCTATTTGAATTTGCGTGATAGCTCCTAAATCAACCTTTACAAAACTATCAAAATCATCATTACCAAAACCTGCGTGAAATTGAATGAAATCTTTATTTAGCTGTATGGATTCAAAGGTGTATCCTCCAAGGGCAAAAAGAGCATAAGGATTTTGTTTAACATCAAGCTCTTTGGGAAGTTCAGGGTTGAAATCTATGAAATTTGTATTTGCAACTATAGAAAATTCTATATTTTCTTCTATAAGGTGTGAAATAACTTCATAACAATGCTTTTGCATGGTATGGATAAAATTTTTATTTTTTAAGATTGTTTCTAGCATGATTGTAACTCCATAAATTCATTGATGAGTTTTTGAATTTCTTTTATGCCTATTTCCCAAAAATTTTCATCTTCTATATCAAATCCAAACATTCCTACTAGTTCTTTTGGACTCACACTTCCACCTAAAGAAAGCATTTTGATATAAAGTTCTTTAAAATTTTCACATTTTTTGCTTTTGTAAAGTCCATAAAGAGCTAAAACTAAAAGTTGGGCATAAGCATAAGCATAGCAGTAAAAAGGAGAATGGATAAAATGAGGAATATAACTCCACCAAGAAGCATAATTTTTTGTAAGTTTTACGCTATCTTGAAACATTTTTTGAGATTCTTCCATCCAAATTTTATTGATTTCTTCGGTGCTTAATTCATTTTCTTGAGCATGTAAGCGTCTTTCAAAACAAGTAAAATTAATTTGTCTATAAAAAGTTGCAAAAATATCTTCGATTTTATTTGCATATAAAGATAGGAGTTCTTCTTTTTTTAACTTATCTTTAATAAAATCAAATACGAGCATTTCGGCAAAAACTGAAGCTGTTTCTGCGGTGGTTAAAGGTGTGTTTTGATTTAAGTAGCTTACATTGTAAGAAAGTTTTTGATGGATAGTGTGTCCTAATTCATGTGCAAGTGTAAAAAGATCACGCCTTTTATCGGTGTAGTTTAATAAAACAAAAGGATGCGCATCAGAAGTTGCAGAATGTGAAAAAGCACCCCCTTGTTTATTTTCTTGTGGATAAACATCAATCCAGCCTTGATTAAAAGCATTTTTTGCTATATCATAAAATTGCGGAGAAAAAGCTTGAAATGCCTCTAAAACAATATTTTTACTTGTTTTAAAATCAAAACTTGCTTCTTTTCCTATGGGTGCATATCTATCATAGTCTTTAAGCTCATCATAGCCCAAAATTTGTTTTTTTCTTTTGTAAAATTGCGATACTAGGTTAAAATGTTTTTGCGCACTTGCTATCAAGGAATCAACGCTTTTTTGCGAAATTTGATTGCTGATATGTCTTGAAATTTCAGCATTTTCATAACCTCTTAATAAGCTTATATTTTTTCTTTCTGTTTTTATCATATTGATAATAAAACTTAAAAGTCTGCTATTTTTTTGCAAAACTTTACTGAATTTTTTAGCAGCTTTTTTGCGTATTTTTCTATCTTCGTCATACATTTTGCTTAGAATTTCTTCTTCGCTAAGTTTTTTACCTTCAAAAGGGATTTTTAAAGCACTCATACTTTCATCAAAAAGCCTACTAAAAGCATTTGCACCTGTATTTGAAAGATAGAGCATAATGCGTTCTTCGTTTTTGCTAAGATTATAGCGTTTGTTTTGCAATAAATTAGAAAGATAAAAATCATAATCTTTACAAAAAGTTGTAAATTCTTGACTTTTTTCAGGAACTAACTCACAAAATTCAAGCTCGAAAAAGAGTAAATTTTCTTCTATTTTTTTGCATTCTTCTTCGTATTGTGCGTAAAAAGAACCATTTTGAGTGTTTTTAGCAAAAAGCAAATAAGCATAAGTCATGATTTTGCCAAGAGCTTGATTTAAATTTTCATAATCTTTTAAAGCTTGTAAAAACTCATTAGCATTTAATGTATAGAGTTTATTTTCATAGTCTTTTTTAAAATTTAAACTTTGTTGGATTTGATCTTGTGTAAAATTTTGCAACGCTTCTTTATTGTGAAATAAAGCACTTAAATCCCATTCTAACATTTTTTATCCTTCATTTTCTAATATGAGTTTTTTAAGAACAGCCATTCTAATGGCCACTCCATTTTTAACTTGTTTTAAAACTAAAGTTCTTTCATCACTCATCATTTCATCGCTTATGTCAATATTGCGATTTACAGGGCCTGGATGTAGTAAAATAAGCTTTTTATCTTTTACTAAGCTTTTTTGAATGCAAAAATCATTTGCGTAGTCTTTAAGTGAAGCATAAACGGTTTTATTATGTCTTTCTGTTTGTGTTCTAAGACTCATAATAATATCTGAATTTGCTATGATATTCTCATCAAGCTTATAATGTTTTTTAAGATGGGTATTGGGCATAAAATGTGGTGGAGCTACTAGGGTAATATCAAGATTAAATCTGCTTAAAAGTTCTATATTGGACGCTGCAACACGGGAATTTTTAATATCACCTACGATGCAAATTTTCTTACCTTTGACATCGCCTTGAAAATGATTATAAATAGTGAATAAATCTAGCAAAGCTTGGGTAGGATGGGCGTGTTTTCCATCTCCTCCATTAACAACTGGACAATGCATATGCTTTGCCAATATCAAAGGAACTCCTGAGTTTGCGTGTCTTATAACAATAGCATTAGGACTCATGGCATCTAAATTAGCAGCAGTATCATAAAGAGTTTCTCCTTTGCTAGAGCTTGATCTTGAAACATCAAGGCGTAAAACCCTAGCACCTAATCTTCTTGCAGCGCTTTCAAAAGATGAAAGGGTGCGTGTAGAGTTTTCAAAAAAAATTGTCGTGATACTTTTTCCTTTAAGAAAAGTTCTAGGTTTTTCATCTAAGAAATCACTTGCTTCTTTAAAAAGCTCCATAATTTCGACTTTATTAAAATCCTCTGTAGTGATGAGATGACGCATGCTTTTACCTTATTTGATATTATAATTTAATTCATTTTTAGAACAAATTGCTGTAAAAAGAACATCTGTAGAACTATTTAAAGCAGTTTCAACACTATCTTGAATAACCCCTATAATAAAACCTATGGCAACTACCTTCATAGCAATATCATAGTCTATATTAAATAAAGAACAAGCCAAAGGTATAAGCAGTAAGGATCCACCCGCAACTCCGCTAGCCCCGCAAGCTGCAAAGGTGGCAATAATGCTTAATAAAAGGGCTTGCAAAAGACTGATTTCTATACCAACGGTATTGGCTGTAGTAAGACTTAAAATAGCTATAGTAACTGCCGCTCCTGCCATGTTGATAGTAGCTCCTAAAGGTATAGAAATGCCATAAAATTCTTTATCTATGCCAAGTTTGGCGCAAAGTGCCATATTAACAGGGATATTTGCCGCTGAACTTCTTGTGAAAAAAGCAAAAAATGCACTGTGTCTTAAGCAGATAAAAATCAAAGGAAAAGGATTTTTTCTTGTATAAAAAAAAACTATTAAGGCATTGATAACAAAAGTAACAAAAAGCATAGTAGCTACAAGTAAAAATAAAAGTTTTATATAGCTTAGTAAGCCTTGTGCTCCTGTTTGTGCTACAGAATTAGCCACAAGTCCAAAAATTCCAAAAGGAGCAAGTTTTACTACAAATTTAACAATTTTCAAAACCCCTTCATTGATATCTATAAAAACTTGTTTTACTTCGTTAGAGCAGTGTTTTAATGCTATGCCTCCAGCTATTGCCCAGGTTAAAATTCCTAAATAATTCCCACTTGAAAGAGCATTTATAGGATTATCGACAATTTTAAATAAAAGATCTTTAAAAATCTCACTCATGTGGGTTGGAGATGAGTTTGTAGCGGTTTGAATTCCATCTAAAACAAGCTTTACAGGAAAGAAAAAATTAGCAAGAACCGCACAAGCTGAAGCAAGAAAGGTGCCTACTATATATAAAATGATAATATTTTTGATCTTAGCACCACTTTGAGAAAAATCTTTAGTGCAAATTGAAGTTAAAATCAAAACAAAAACAAGCATAGGAGCGATAGCTTTTAAGGCACTTGTAAAAAGTATTCCGAGTAAATTTGCAATTTCAGATATTTCTTTAGAACTAATGCCTATAAGTATTCCTAGTACTATACCTATGCAAATTTGAACTATGAGGTTGCCTTTAGCGTAGCTTTGAATGATTTTAGAAAACATAAAAACCTTTTAAATATTTTTTATATCAGAAGTTGATTTTAGCTAATTTTTGCTTAATTTTAGAGAATTTTTAATTTATCAAGCTTTGATAAGTTTATTTGGATACAATTGTGGTTCATTTTAAATGAAAGGACTTTTTATGTATCTATTCACTTCAGAAGTCGTAAGTGCAGGTCATCCAGACAAGTGCGCTGATATAATCGCTGATACGATAGTGGATATACTCTTGAAAAATGACAAAAATTCAAGGGTGGCGAGTGAGGTTTTTGTCGCAGGAAATAAGGTTGTGATAGGAGGCGAAGTTAAGTCAAATCACAAACTTAGTAAAGCTGATTACGATAATTTAGTTAAAGATGTTTTAAAAAACATTGGTTATGATGGGGCAGGGCATTTTAACAAAGAGCAGTGTTTGCATCCTGATGAAGTTGATGTTATGGTGTTTTTAAATGAACAAAGCCCTGATATCAATCAAGGTGTCGATCAAGAAGATGGCGAAACAGGGGCAGGTGATCAAGGCATTATGTTTGGTTTTGCAAGTTGTGAGGCTGAAGAATACATGCCAGCAGCCATTAGCTATGCAAGAATGCTATGTGATAAAGTCTATGCTTATGCAAAAGCAAATCCACACGAACTTGGCGTGGATATTAAAACTCAAGTAACTATTGATTATGGCACTAAGGCGAATTTTGAAAATTGCAAACCGCAAAGTATTCATACTATAGTAGTTTCTGCGCCTTGTGTTGAAAGTATGAAAATAGAAGATTTAAGATCTTTGGTGATGAAACTTATCTTAGATAGTAATTTACCAAAAGAACTTTTTGACCCTAATAAGACTAGAATTTTAATCAATCCAACTGGTAAATATATTAATCATTCTTCTTTACATGATAGTGGTTTAACAGGAAGAAAACTTATAGTAGATAGTTTTGGAGGTTATTCTCCAATAGGTGGTGGCGCACAATCGAGTAAAGATTATACTAAAGTTGATAGAAGTGGACTTTATGCAGGTAGATGGCTAGCTAAAAATATAGTTGCAGCAGGGCTTGCTAAAAAATGTATTGTTCAACTTAGTTATGCTATAGGTGTTGCAAAACCTACTTCGGTAAGTGTGGATTGTATGGGCACAAATACCAGTGTAAATGATGATGTTTTAAGTGATTTTGTTATGCAAAACTTCTCTTTAACGCCAAATTGGATCCGTGATAAATTTCATCTGGATAAACCAAGTAAAGAAACTTTTCTTTATGCGGATGTAGCGGCTCGTGGGCAAGTAGGACAAAAGGACTATCCTTGGGAACAACTTGATGCTCTAGAACAGTTTAAAAAGCTGCTTTAAAAAATTAACAATATTATACAAGCTTAAATAAGGCTTGTATAATTATAAAGAATTAATGAAGTTGTATTAATTTTTGACTTAGAGGGATATTTTTCAATATCCCCCATAAATATAAAAGTTAGGAAGGAAGCTAAATTAATTTAGCTTTGGGGTAAAAACCCCTCTAAGTCAAAATATTATTTGACAGAATTATAATATAAAATAACTTAAATTACTTTAAAATTAAAATTTTAATATTATTTTTTATCATTAAATATTTCTTTGGATAAATTTTTTCCAATCTTTACTTAAAAGCTTTTTAGGGAGTATAACTATATTCTCTTTACCATTTGTAGCATGATAAACACTAACCCCATATTTACTTGCATAAAATTTCATTAAGAGTTGTTGGAGTTTGTATTCGCTGCTATTATTAAACCAAGCATTGTTGCTTAGAGCTATAATAATTTGTGAATTTTGATAGTTTTGTTCTTTGGTAGCTTCATAACAAATTGCATTTGTAATAATTTGATTGTCTAATTTATATTTGCTTTGTATAGGACCTTGGGAAAATTCTTCAATATTTTTAAGAAAATATTTTTTTATTAAGTCTTTAAAAAATGGAATTTCTTCACCAAAGGGAACTAAAAAATGCTTATTTAAAATATAGACATTGCCTTTTTTAAAGATATACGTGCTATTGTAAGTATGCTCTTTTTCAGTATAAAATGCTCCCGTAATAATGGTAATTTTATAAGATAATTCTTTAAGCATAAGTTCATATTTGGTATTTTTTAAATCAAAAGCAAAAGCGGTTTCAGGCAAGATTACAAGTTCTTTTTTTTCATTTATAGCTTGAAATATATCTTGAATTAGGATATCAGAATTTGATTTTAAATTTTCTTGTAAAAATTTTTGATCTTGAGAGATATTAGTATTGATGAGTTTGTAGTTTAAATTAAGAGTTTGAGCTTGTTTTTCATTATATTGAAATCCACTAAAGAATAAAATAAGAACAATTGCTATTTTATAATATCTTGATATATAACCCTCATAGATGAAATATGCTATTAAAAATATGCAAATAATACCACGATAACTTGGGTCAAAAAAACCATAAACTGTAAAAATTCCCCAATTAAGCCAATCAAATCCTAAAGGATGGATAAAACTTATGCAAAAAATTCCACAAAGTCTTAAAAAATCAAATTTTAATAAATAACATAATCTAAAAAGCAGCCCATAAATAAAACCAATGATAATTGGTACAATTGGTACTAAATAGTTTAGATTAAAATAAATTGAAGATAAACCAATCCACCAAAACCAAAGAATCCCTACAAAAAAACCTATCCAAAAATATTGTTTAGAATTTTTACTTTTTAGGAGTAAAACTAACCCCCAAATAGCTAAAAATGGACTAATGGTTTGTGTAAAAATATTTTCAAAAAATGATAGATAAATAGAATTTGAAAGTAAAATTGCAATAAAAAAGACTTTTATTATTTTAAAAATGATAGAATTAGTGTTTAATTTTTTTGGAATAAAGGAAAAATATGGCAGAAAATTCAATTTTAACTTCATTGTTACCTCTTGTAGTGTTATTTGCAATTTTTTATTTCTTGGTGATCAGACCGCAACAAAAACAAGCAAAAGCACATAAACAAATGCTTGAGTCTTTGCAAAAGGGAGATAAAATCATCACTAATGGCGGACTTATTTGTGAAGTCGTAAAACCAGAGGAGGATTTTATCAAAGTTAAGCTTAATGAAGACAATGTTACTGCAAAAATTTCAAGAGAATTTATAGCAAAGAAAATTGATGCGTAATTCTAAAATCAATTATCGCTTGATTATTTTTATAGCGGTATTTATTTTTGGAGTGGCTTTTTCACTCCCTTCTTTTTTGCAGTCAGAACGTGGTGTGAAGATTAATTTAGGGCTTGATTTGCAAGGTGGGCTTTATATGCTCTTAGGTGTAGATAATGAAGAAGCTGTAAAATCTAAAATAAAATCAATTGCATCTTCATTGAGTTATTCTTTTAATAAAGAAAATATTTTAAATGACGGCTTAAATACCCATGATGATATTTTAGAATTTACTTTGCTTGATAATGCGGATATTGCAAAAGTTGAAAATTTGCTTAAAGAAATAAAAGGAATTAATATACAAAGTGAAAATATGCACTATAAAATTTCTTTTACCTCAGAAGAAGTAAAAAATATAGAAAATTTTGCACTTTTGCAAGCAGTTGAAACCATAAGAAATAGGCTTGATCAATTTGGTTTAGCAGAGCCAACAGTTGCTAAGCAAGGTAATGATAAGATTTTGGTTGAACTTGCAGGGATTAAAACCAAAGAAGATGAACTAAGAGCAAAAGAACGCATCACAAAAGCAGCACATTTACAACTTATGGAAGTTGATGATTCTAAAATGGGTCAAGCTTCCACAATGAGCGACGCTGAGGCTGCGAGTTATGGACTGATTTTAGTGCCTGATTCTAGAAATCCAAATTTAAAATATACCTTAAAAAGTATACCTATTTTAGATGGATCTATGCTTACTGATGCTAGAGTAGGGATTAGTGATAAGAGTAATTATCCTGTGATTAATTTTACTTTAAATGCCGAGGGTTCTAAAAAATTTGCTGATTATACAGGAGCAAATGTTGGAAAGCGTCTTGCTATTGTACTTGATAATAAAGTATATTCTGCTCCATCTATCAATGAACGCATAGGCGGAGGTAGTGGGCAAATCAGTGGAGCTTTTACTCAAGAAGAAGCACGCGATGTGGCGGTAGCTTTAAGAAGTGGAGCTTTGCTTGCGCCTGTAAAATTACTTGAACAAAGAAGCATAGGACCATCTTTAGGTGCTGATAGTATTAAAATGAGTATGATAGCCTTAATCGGTGCATCGGTTTTTATTGTAGTATTTATGATGATGTATTACGGTGTGGCAGGAATTTTTGCAAATATTGCAATGCTAGTTAATGTTTTGGTAGTAGTGGCTGTTATGGCTATGTTTGGAGCAACTTTAACTTTACCAGGGATGGCAGGACTTGTTTTAACTGTGGGTATGGCAGTAGATGCAAATGTGATTATCAATGAGCGCATACGAGAACTCTTGCGAGATGGAGTAAATATAAGAGCTAGTATAGAGCAAGGTTATAAAAATGCTATGAGTGCGATTATAGATTCAAATATCACTTCTTTAGTTACTTCGGTAGCACTTTATGCTTATGGAACAGGAGCGGTTAAAGGTTTTGCTGTGACTTTGGGAATTGGTATCGTTGTTTCTATGATTACAGCTATTTTAGGAACTCACGGAATGTTTGATTATTTTATGCAACGCATAGAAAAAAGTAATAATACAAGATTTTGGTTTGGTTATAGGAGAAGATAATGCAGTTTTTTAGCGAAAAGAAAATTTACGATTTTATGAGAATGCGTTTTACTGCTATTTCTCTTTCTTTTATTTTGTTTTTTGGTTCTATTTATTTGCTTTGGGATAGGGGTTTGCAATATGGCATTGATTTTAGCGGAGGAACTTTAGTTCAGCTTAAATATGAAAATGCAGCTCCTATAACACAAATTCGAGAAATTTTAGAAAATCAAGGAACTTTTCAAAATTTATCTGTAACCGAATTTGGAAGCAATAAGGAAGTAACCATACGCTTTTTAGGAAGTAATGATAATGTAAGCAATGATATAGGCGAGCATATAAGTACTCTTTTAAAAGATACGGGAAAATTTGAAGTGCGTCGTGCCGATGTGGTGGGTCCAAAAGTAGGTGATGAACTTAGAAATAAAGGACTTATGGCCATAGCTGTATCTTTGATAGCAATTTTAATTTATATAGCGTTGCGTTTTGAGTGGCGTTTTGCTCTTGCGGCTATAATCAGTGAAATTCATGATGTTGTGATTACTTTAGGGGCAATTTCTTTATTTAAAATTGATGTCAATCTAGATACTTTGGCTGCTGTTTTAACTGTGCTTGGGTACTCTTTGAATGATACAATTATTATTTTTGATAGAATCAGAGAAGGCATTAAAACAAGTAAAAAAACCGAACTTGCACCTATTATCAATGAAAGTGTTTCAGCAACTTTATCAAGAACGGTTTTAACTTCAGGGTTAACTTTAGCAACCGTTGTGATACTTTATTTCTTTGGCGGGGAAATGATACAAGGATTTTCTTTGGCTTTAATTGTAGGTATTATAGCGGGAACTTTAAGCTCTATTTTTGTTGCAAGTCCGACATTATTATGGTTTAAATTTAGTGTGCTTGAGTTTAGAAATAAAGAAATTGAAAAAGCAAAAAGAAAACAAGATAAAGAACGCAATCGTGCAATGTATGAAAAAGGAACAGTGTAAGGAGAATTTATGGCTTATGAAGCAAGTTTAATAGAAAAAAAATGGCAAAAAATTTGGGATGAAAAGGAATATTTTGAGCCAAAAGATGATTTAAATTTGCCTAAAAAATATATTTTATCGATGTTTCCTTATCCTAGCGGACGCATTCACATGGGGCATGTAAGAAATTATACTATAGGTGATGCTTTAGCAAGATATTATCGCAAGATAGGTTTTAATGTTTTACATCCTATAGGTTTTGATAGTTTTGGTATGCCTGCTGAAAATGCAGCTATTAAACATAAAATTCATCCTAAGTCATGGACTTATGAAAATATAGCTTATATGAAAAAAGAACTTTTTTCTTTAGGTTTTTCTTTTTCTAAAAAAAGAATGCTTGCTACTTCAGATCCACTTTATACAAAATTTGAGCAAGAATTTTTTATTAAGATGTTTGAAAAAGGTTTGATTTACACTAAAGAAGCAAATGTAAATTGGTGTGAACAAGATCAAACGGTTTTGGCTAATGAGCAAGTTGAAGACGGAAAATGTTGGCGTTGTGGTCATGAAGTGGTGCAGAAAAAAATGCCAGGTTATTATGTAAAAATCACTGCTTATGCTGAGGAACTTTTAAAAGATTTAGAAGAATTAAAAGATAAATGGCCTAATCAAGTTTTAACTATGCAAGAAAATTGGATTGGTAAAAGCGAAGGTTTGGAATTTTCTTTAAATTTAGACGAAGAAAGCAAGCAAAAAACTAAAGAAAGTTCTTTAGAAGTTTTTACTACAAGAGCAGATACAATTTATGGAGTTTCGTATATCGCTTTAGCTCCAGAACATAAAATTGTTCAAAATTTGCTTTCGCAAAATTTATTAAATCAAGATGTATTAAATAAAATCAAAGCTATTCAAAATCAAAGCCCAAGAGAAAGACAAAGTTCTGAAAAAGAAGGTTATTTTTTAGGAATTTATGCCATTCATCCTTTAAGCGGAGAAAAAATTCCTTTATGGGTGGCTAATTTTGTCTTGGCTGATTATGGTAGTGGAGCGGTTATGGCTGTTCCAGCTCATGATGAAAGAGATTTTGAATTTGCAACAAAATATAATCTTGCCATCAAACAAGTTATTCAAACTCAAGAAAATTTACCTTATACGCAAAAATCAGGAAAATTAATCCATAGTCAAGAATTTGATAATCTTGATTGTAATGAGGCAAGATTAAAAATCATTTCTCAGTTTGAAGCTAAAAATATAGGAAAAAGGGTTGTAAATTTTAAAATTCGTGATTGGGGTGTTTCGCGTCAAAGATATTGGGGTGCGCCTATTCCTATGATTAAATGTCAAAGCTGTGGTATAGTACCTCAAAAACTAGAAAATTTACCTATTACTCTGCCTGAAGATGTGCAAATTACAGGAGAGGGCAATCCACTTGATAAACATCCAACTTGGAAAAATTGTATCTGTCCAAAATGTGGCAAAGAGGCTCAAAAAGAAAGCGATACTTTAGATACTTTTTTTGAAAGTTCTTGGTATTTTGCACGTTTTGCAAGTGATGAGAAAACTTGGCAGGAAAAAGCTTTAGATGAAAAAAGTGTAAAGTATTGGATGAGTGTGGATCAATATATAGGTGGTATTGAACATGCAATCTTGCATTTACTTTATGCGAGATTTTTCCAAAAAGCTTTAAGAGACTTGGGTTATTTAACGCAAAATGAACCTTTTGATAGACTTTTAACTCAGGGTATGGTGTTAAAAGATGGTGCTAAAATGTCAAAATCAAAAGGCAATGTTGTAGATCCTGATGAGATTATAGAAAAATACGGTGCTGATACCGCAAGACTTTTTATACTTTTTGCTGCGCCTCCGGCTAAAGAGCTTGAATGGAATGATGATGCTGTTGAAGGGGCTTATAGATTTATTTGCAAACTCTATGATAGGGCGCAAAATGTTAAAAAAGGTGAGCTTGTAGAATTAAAACAAGAAAATTTAAATAAAGAAGAAAAATATGCAAGATTAAAGGTATATGAAGCTTTGAAAAAATCCTTTGAAGTTTATCATCAAAGTTTTGCTTTCAATACTTTAATTGCAGCTTGTATGGAGGCTTTAAATGCTTTAGCGCTTTGTAAAAATGAAGCTTTGGAGCAAGAGGCTTTTTATATTATTTTAAATATTTTAGAGCCTATTATTCCTCATGTTTGTTTTGAGCTTAGCGAGGAGCTTTTTAAATGTAAAAATTTCAAAAAATTAGAACTTAAAGAAGAGGTTTTTGTAAAAGATACTTTAAATTTAGCTGTAAGTATTAATGGTAAAAAAAGGGCTGAATTTGAAATTTCAAGTAGTGCGAGCAAAGAAGAAATTTTAGCTTTTGCAAAAGAAAATACTGCTAAATGGCTTGAAGGTAAGAGTATAGTTAAAGAAATTTATGTGGAAGGAAAGCTAGTTAATCTAGTGATTAAATGAAAAAGATTTTAATTTTTTGTATAGGTTTATTTTTAGGTGCTTGTGGATATGTTCCTACATCAAAAATCGCTAATAATATTTTTGATGAGAAGGTTTATGTTAATGTTGAATTAAGTCAACAAGACCCAAAAAATAGTATCTATGTTGCCGATACTTTAAAAGAAATGGTAATTTCAAAATTAGGGCGTAAACTTGCTTTAAAACACGAGGCAGATGATGTAATTAATGTTAAAATGAATAATTTAGAATTTATTCCTTTAGCTTATGATAAAAATGGCTATGTTATTAGTTATAAAGCTAAATTAAATTTAGATTTTAATGTTGTCTTTAAAGATGGTTCAAGTCAGGCTTTTAGTACAAGTGGAAGTTATAATTTTGAAATTTCTCCAAATAGTATTATTAGTGATTCTGCAAGGTATGAGGCTATTCGAGCAGCTTCAAGCGAGGCATTTGATGAGTTTATTTCCGTAATTGCTATTAAAGGGCAAAAACGTGATTCCAAATACTAATGAAATAGCAAAGCAAACTTTAATTGCATTAAAAGAAAGAAAACTAAAACCAACTCCTGAAAATTATACGGAAATTTTTGAAGAATTATCTTTAAAATATGGTATCACAAGCTCAAATAAAGCTAAACTTGACAAATACAAAACCTTGCTTTTACCGATTTATCAACAAGAATTAAATTCTAAAACTATAAGAAGTTTAGAAGAACTAATTAGTTTTTTAATTTCTGTTTTAAATAGACAAAGCGGAAAACAATTTAGTGAATTTTTTGATTTTTTATATACTATATCTAAAACTTTGCAAATAAGTAAGGATAAAAAGATAAGAGATTTGGCTAAGGTGACTTCGATTAGAATTTCTAAAACTATGGATAGTGAAAGTATTTACTTGCTTACCAAAAAATGGAAAGAGCTTGAAAGAAATTATGATGAAAATAATTTAGAAGAACAAGCTCGTAAATATGGCATTAGTAAATATGATGATTATGATAGCGTGATTAAAAAACTCTTAGTTAAACTTGAAGAGCGTAGTTATGAGCACTTTAGTGAATTATTATGCTTGGGTTTAAATCCTTCATTGGTAGAAGATTTAAAAATTCAAGGTTTTATACAAAATTTAACACAAAAGCCTTTTGTAATAGGCGAAGAAAATTTTAAGAACGAATTAATGGAATTTATCAATCATCGCATAATGGTTGATAATATGTATGTCCAAAAAAATTTAAATTTTTTTAATGATAATCTAAAAAAAATCTATGAATTACTTGTTTTGCTTAATAAATCGAATGAAAAAAATATGGATTTTATCAATACCTTAAAACCAGATGAAAATGGGGAAGTAAAACTTAGTTTTGAGGATTTAAAACTAAAATTTAAACAACTTGGAGAAAAAATTACATCTTTAAATAATCAAATTGAATTCACGCAAAATTTGGAGGAGAGAGAGGCTTGGAGTGTTCTTAAAGAGCTTGATAAAATGGATGAAAATTTTAATAAGTATAAAGTTAATTATTCTTTAGCTTTATTTTCTATAGTGAATTACCGTTTCATTATGGAAAAATATGGTATGGGAAGTTTGAATGAAATTTTTGTTCGATTTAAAAAAATTTTAAAAGATTCTTGTAGCGAATTTGATGAACTGTGGATGATAGATGAAAAGAGTTATTTGATTGTTTCGCCAGGAAAAAGCAAAGATGAAATTACACAGCTTGTAAATACAAATCTTAAAACTATAGAAAATTTTAGATTTATTTATAAGCAAGATATTATAACCCCTAAAATTCACGTGGCTTATCTTGATAAGCAAAGTAAACCAAGTATTAATATTTTAGATGAGTTAATAAAGCAAATTGCAGCGGTTAATGAACAATATAATGAAAGTTGAGAATTTTTTAGCCCAAAAAAGCATAAATTACGATAAAATTGACCGTTTTTTGATGTTTAGAATGTATGAAAAATATAAGAAATGTTTTAAAAATATTCCTATAATTCAACTTATAGGCACAAACGGTAAAGGTAGCACGGGTAGATATTTAACCCAACTTTTAGAAAATTTAAATTATAAAATAGGGCATTATACTAGCCCGCACATTTTCAGTTTTAATGAAAGATTTTATCTTGATGGTAAGATTGCAAATGATAAAGAATTAGAACAAGCTCATATAAGACTTGAAGAAATTTTTAAACAAGACTTGCAAAAATTAAGTTATTTCGAATATGCTACTTTTTTAGCTATGATTTTATTTCAAAAATGCGATTTCATTGTTTTAGAAGCAGGGGTGGGTGGAGAATATGATGCTACTTCTGTTTTTGAAAGAAGAATGAATATTTTTACAAGAATTGGATTTGACCATGTTCAAATTTTGGGTAATTCTTTAGAAGATATTGCAAGAACCAAGCTTAAAATTATGGCACCTATAGCGCTTATAAGTGATGAGCAAGAGCAAAATGTTTTAAATTTAGCAAAAAAAATTGCTTTTTTAAAAAAAGCTGATTTGCAAGTTTCTTCCTTAAATCCTTTTTTGAAAGAAAATTTTGAGATTTATTGTAAAAAGTTTGTTTTACCTTATTTTTTAAAGCATAATTTAAAGCTTGCATTAAAGGCTTGTGAAATTTTAACTTCGCAAGAAAAAACCTTAGAAGCTTTAAAAAAGTTACAAGAGTTAAATTTACAAGGAAGATGCCAAGAAATTTCTCCAAATTTTTTTGTTGATGTGGGTCATAATCCCATGGCTGCTAAGGCTATGCTTGATAAATTTCAAGGAGAAAAAATAAATCTTATTTATAATGCTTATTTAGATAAGGATATTTTTCAAATTTTAAATGCATTAAAGCCTATTATTGATACAATACAAATATATAAATATAAAAGTGCAGAACGAAAGCTGGCTGATGATGAAATTTATAGTATTGCATCAAAGCTAGGCATACAATGTAAAGAATTTGTAAAATTAGAAGAAAATAAAAAAAATCTAGTTTTTGGCTCTTTTATGCTGGTAGAAAATTTTTTAAAGGAGTGGTGTGGTAAAAAATAAATTCACTATTACCATTACAGATATTAACGGTTCAAGACATTTTTATTTAAATCAAATAATCAAAAAAATAGTTTTTTATACTATTGCTTTTATTGTTTTATTTTTAGTTTTTAGTGGTTTTTATATCAAATATCTCGATAGCAAACTTAGTGATATCAGTGAAAAGCGTGAGGAGCTTTTGAAAAAAAGTAAAGAATTGGAATTATCTAATTCGCAAATGCAAAAAAGCATAGAAGAAAAAACTCAGCAGTATGCAGCTATAGAAGATAAAATAGCTTCTTTTGAAGAGGCTTTGGGCTTAGAAGCAGAAAATAATCTTACAATTAGTGCAAGACTTGATAATCTTCAGCTTACCAATGAGCAGCAACTTGGAATTTTGGGACAAATTCCTAATGGATGGCCTATTGAAAATAAAGGTATTACGGGAAATTTTGGCTGGAGAGAGCATCCGCTTTTAAAAAGAAGGGAATTTCATCCTGGCATTGATTTAAGAGCAGAAATTGGTACTCCTATTTATGCACCAGCAAGTGGAGTGGTGGAATTTTCAGGTTATAATGATAATGGCTATGGTTATAATGTAATTTTATTGCATAATTTTGGTTTTAAAACAGTATTTGCTCATATGATGCGCAAAGAAGTAGTCAAAGCGGGTCAATTTGTTAATAAAGGGCAGTTGATAGGTTATAGTGGCAATACAGGTCTTTCTACGGGGCCGCATTTGCACTATGAGGTAAGGTTTATTAATAAAACTTTAGAACCTTTGTATTTTTTAAATTTGCAAAGAAAAAATATGAATGATTTTTTTAATCAAGAAAGGAGAGTTCCATGGCAATCTTTAATAAAGGCGGTATCAGCCCAACATCCAGCTCTAGCTCAGAAACAACAGTAATTTCTTCAGGTGCGAGAATTGAGGGTAAATTTTATTTTGCTTCTATGCTTCATGTTGATGGAGAGTTAAGTGGTATTATTCATTCTGAAAGTATTGTAGTTATCGGAAAAAATGGAAATTTAAAAGGTGAATTACAAGCAGATAAAATTGTAGTAAATGGGTATTTTGAAGGGCAGCTTGAGGCTAATAGTTTAGAAATTTTAGCAGGCGGAGTTGTTAATGGCGATATTTCAACGCAAAAAATTTCTATAGAAAATGGCGGTCGCTTTAATGGAACTAGTAAAATTAAAGAAGATACTATCAAACTTATTGAAAATAACAACGAAGAATAATGCAAGCTTCATTTTATGAATACCTACAAAATCCAAAAATTTGTGAACTTTTGCTTTGTAAAGATGAAAAACAAGCAGATTTACTTGCTCAAGTTTCACGATTTAAGGGTTTAAAAACCTTTGTTTTACCTGATTTTAGAGCGCAGTTTGGAGATGATTTAAGGGCTTTTTCCAAAGAACTTTTTGATCTTTGCAAGATTTTAAATGCTTATCATAAAGAAGAAGAAAAAAAAATCCTTATTTCTCCTTTAAATACTGTTTTAAAAAAACTTCCTTCAAAAAAACATTTACAAAATTATCATATCGATAAAAAACAAAATTTTGATTTGAAATGTTTTGAAGATGAAATTTCAAGATTGGGATACGAATTTGTAGATATAGTTCAGGATAAAGGTGAAATTTCAATTCGTGCGGATATTATTGATATTTTTTGTATCAATGAAGAAAATCCTATTAGAATTTTACTTTTTGGCGAAGAGATTGAAAGCATAAGATATTTTGATTTGCAAAGTCAAAAGTCTATTCCTAATGAACTAGAATATTTTGAAATTTGTCCTTTTTTAAAATATTTTGACAAAGAAAATTATGAAATTTTTAAGGACAAATTAGAAGATTTTCAAAGCGATACTTTAATACATGATATTAATTCTTTAGGATTTTGGTGTATTGATGATTTTTTTGATTATTTAGAACTTGATTTTTTAGCTTGTGAAAAGTTTGATATTAATGAATATGAAAAAGATATAAGTTTTGTGAATGCAAAAATTTTACCTCAAGCTAAAAAATTTAAAGAATTGCAAAGTTCTTACAATAAAGATTTTTTTGAATTTCATAAAAATAAAAAAATCACACTTTTAGCTAAAAATGAAGCTTTGTTTAAAGCTTTGGAGCTTGAAGATACTCAAAATATCCATTTTGTAAAAAGTGATTTAAGGCTTAATCTTATTAGTCCTGAAGAGCTAATCATTTCTTTAAATCAAAAAGAAAAACAAAAAACAAGAAAAAAAGCTAGTTTGATTATAGATGAGCTTAAAAATGGGGATTATATAGTGCACGAAGATTATGGAGTGGGCAAATTTTTAGGTCTTGAGATGATAGTGATAAGCGGAGCAAAAAAAGAGTTTGTTGCTATAGAGTATCAAAATTCTGATAAGCTTTTATTACCAGTGGAAAATCTTTATTTGATTGATAAATATTTGGGTGTGAGTGGATCTATTCCAAGCTTAGATAAACTAGGTAAAACAAGCTTTATTAAACTTAAAGAAAAATTAAAGACTAAACTTTTAGCCATAGCTTCTGAAATTGTTATTATGGCGGCTAAAAGATCTTTGGTGCAAGCAAAAAAAATTACAGTGGATTTAAATAGACAAGCTGATTTTATAACTAGTGCAGGTTTTATTTATACAAGCGATCAAGAGAAAGCTTGTCATGAAATTTTGCAAGATTTTCAAAGTGGAAAAGTTATGGATAGGCTTTTAAGCGGTGATGTGGGTTTTGGAAAAACAGAAGTTGCCATGAATGCTATTTATCCAGTGGTTAAAAGTGGATTTTGTGCATTTTTATTTGCGCCTACAACTTTGCTTTCTCATCAGCATTATAAAACCTTAAAAAAGCGTTTTGATCCTTTTGATATAAAGGTTTTTAAACTGGATCGCTTTACAAGTAGTGCAGAAAAAAAACAAGTTTTACAAAATTTAAAAGAAAATAAAGCTTGTGTAGTTGTAGGAACTCATGCGCTTTTAAGTGTAGAATGTGAAAATTTAGCTCTTGTTATTATTGATGAAGAGCATAAATTTGGAGTGAAGCAAAAAGAAAAGCTTAAAGAAATCACTCAAAATTCACATATTTTATCCATGTCAGCAACCCCTATACCAAGAAGCTTAAATCAAGCTTTAAGTTCTATAAAATCTTATAGTGTTTTACAAACTCCACCAGAAGATAGAATGGATGTAAGAACTTTTGTCAAAGAAAATGATGACGCACTTTTAAAAGAAGCTATAGCAAGAGAGTTAAGACGTGGTGGGCAAATTTTTTATATTCATAATCATATTGCAAGTATAGAGCAGTGTAAAAAACATTTATTAGAACTTTTTTCTACTTTGCGTATTTTGATTTTACATTCTAAAATCGATGCCAAGGTGCAAGAAGAAGAAATGTTGAAATTTGAAAACAAAGAATATGATTTGCTTTTAAGTACCTCTATCGTAGAAAGTGGGATTGATTTACCTAATGCAAATACTATCATAGTAGAAAAAAGCGATCGTTTTGGTATGGCTGATTTGCACCAATTGCGTGGGCGTGTAGGAAGAAGTGATAAGCAAGGTTATTGTTATTTTTTAATCGAAGATAAAAATGCTATCACAAAAGATGCTTTAAAGCGTCTAGTTTCTTTAGAAAGTAATTCTTTTTTAGGCGCAGGTTCTGTTTTGGCTTATCATGATCTTGAAATTCGTGGCGGTGGAAATTTATTAGGCGTAGATCAAAGTGGACATATCGAGCAAATTGGATATAGTTTATATCTTAAAATGTTAGAAGATGAACTTAATGCTTTAAGTAAAAATGAAGTGGATCAAAAAGAAAATAAACTTGATTTAAAACTCAATGTTAATGCCTTTTTAAATAGTGAGCTTATCAGCGAAGATCGCTTAAGATTAGAACTTTATAGAAGACTTAGCAAGTGTGAGCAAGTTCATGAGGTTTATGAGATCGAAGGTGAAATTGAAGATCGCTTTGGAAAACTTGATGTTTATACTAAGCAATTTTTATCTTTGATTATTATTAAAATTTTAGCTTTAAATAAATTTAAAAGTATTAGCAACTATGAGCAAAATATTCAATTTACTGCTTTAAATGATGAAAAAGAACTCATCAAAGCAAAAAGCAAAGACGATGATGATATTTTAGAGGCAATTTTAACGCATTTAAGAAAGGCTTAAAATGGATTGGAATAAAACTTATGCAGCAATTTATAGAGCAAGAAAAGACTATTTAAAGCCTATTTTTGAAATCGATCCTATTGCTTTAAAAGATTTAGTAGGTATGGAAAAACAAAAAAAAGCACTTTATGAAAATACTTTAAATTTCATTCAAAACAAAGGGGCAAATCACGCACTTTTATGGGGATCTAAGGGTACTGGAAAATCAAGTTTAATTAAGGCTATATTTAACGAATTTAAAGATCAGGGCTTAAGACTTGTTGAATTAAATAAAGAAGATTTATTTGCCTTAGCAGATATCATCGATGAAATCAGATTAGAAAATTTTAAATTCATACTTTTTTGTGATGATTTTTCTTTTGAGAAGGGAGATGATAGTTATAAATTTTTAAAACCTTTACTTGAGGGAAGCATAGAAAAAGCCCCAAATAATGTAATTATTTATGCGAGTTCAAATCGTAGGCATTTATTAAGTGAAAGCATTGCTGATAATCTTGATACGCAAATTGCACATACAGAACTTCATTTAAGCGATGCTGCTGAAGAAAGATTAAGCTTGAGTGATAGATTTGGTTTGTGGTTAAGTTTTTATCAAGGAAATTTAGAAGAGTATTTAAAGATGATAGATTTTTATTTTAAAGATTATTCTTGTGATAAAGAGCTTTTACACGCTAAAGCTAAAGAATTTACTACTCTAAGAGCAAGTAGAAGTGGTCGTACTGCAAAGCAATTTTATTTGGCTTTTAAGGAGAATTTTAAATGACTGGAGCGCAAATTTTTACCAAGCTTTTAAATTTGGATTTAAATTATCATGATTTTGATTGGCTTGAAAATCAAGGATTGAGTGAATTTGAGCTTTTAATTTCTGTGATTTTAACTCAAAATACAAATTGGAAAAATGTCTTAAAAGCTTTAGACAATTTAAAAAAAGAAAATATTGCAAGCTTAGAACAAATCAATACTTTATCCAATTTAGAACTTGCAACTTTAATTAAGCCTAGCGGATTTTACAACACCAAAGCCAAGCGTTTAAAAGGCTTGGTAGAAAGTATCATAAACACTTATAAAAATTTAGAAAATTTTAAAACAAATGTAAGCAGAGAATGGCTTTTAAATATCAAAGGTTTAGGTTTTGAAAGTGTTGATGGTATTTTAAGCTATCTTTGTAAAAGAGAGATTTTGGTTGTAGATAGCTATAGTTTGCGTTTGGCTTTTTACTTAGGTTATGAGTTTGAAAATTATGAAGAATTAAGAGAATTTTTTCAAAGTGGCATAGAAAGTGAGCAAGAAAATTTGTGTAAAATTTTAGGAAAAAAATGCGAACTTTACGAACTTTATCAAATTTTTCATGCTTTGATCGTAGCTTTTGCAAAACAGAGTTTTAAAGGACAAAAATTAAGCCCTAAGGGTGAAGAATGGATTAAAATTTTAAAGGAAGATTTATGAAAGCAAAAGGAAGTGAACTTATACCTGTTTTAACTATAGCAGGGAGTGATTGTAGTGGTGGAGCAGGGATACAAGCCGATCTTAAAACCTTTAGTGCACACAATCTTTTTGGTATGAGTGTGGTTTTAAGTGTGGTAGCTGAAAATACCGCAAGGGTGATTTCTGTACACGATATACCTACTCAAAGCGTGGACGAACAAATGCTTGCCGTGTTTGAAGATATAGCGCCAAAGGCAACTAAAATCGGAATGATAGGTTCTTGTGAATTAATGAGCTGTGTAGCTAAAAATTTAAGCGAGTTTAAACCTCAAAATATAGTGATTGATCCTGTAATGTTTGCTAAAAATGGTTATGCTTTAATGCCTCAAGAAAATTGTGATTTTTTCAAACAAACCATAGTAAAATTTGCAGACATTCTTACGCCTAATATTCCTGAAGCAGAGTTTTTATGTGGTTTTAAGATTGCCAATGAAGAGCAGATGATAAAGGCAGCTAAGCATTTATGTAGCTTGGGATCTAAGGCGGTTTTACTTAAAGGCGGACATAGTGAAGAAAATGCCAATGATGTGCTTTATGATGGAAAAGAAATTTATATTTTAAAAGGCGAACGCATAGAAACTAAAAATACTCATGGTACAGGTTGTACGCTTTCTTCGGCTATTGCTAGTAATTTAGCTAAGGGCAAGGATTTATTTCACGCCGTTAGTGAAGCTAAAGAATATGTAAGAAATGCGATTTATTATTCACTCAATCTTGGAAAAGGTTGTGGTCCTACAAATCATTTTTTCAAGTTTTTAGATGAAAAATAAATTAGATCTTAGTCTTTATCTAGTTGCTTCTCAGGGAAATAAAAGCGAGGAGTGTTTTTTAAATACTTTAGAAAATGCTATAAAAGGCGGAGTAAGTATCATACAACTTCGTGAAAAAGAGCTTAATGCAAGAGAATTTTATAAACTAGGTTTAAAAGTACAAAAACTTTGCAAGGCTTATAAAATACCTTTTTTAATTAACGATAGAGTGGACATAGCTTTAGCTTTAGATGCTGATGGGGTGCATTTAGGGCAGGAAGATTTAGAAGTAAAACTAGCTAGAAAGCTTTTGGGAGATGAAAAAATCATAGGCTTAAGCCTTAAAAAGCTAGAACAACTTGAGTTCATACAGGGAGCAAATTATCTAGGTTGTGGAGCCATTAAGACAACACCTACTAAAGAAAGTTCGCTTTTAAGCCTTGAGCTTTTAAGTCAAATTTGTGATAAAAGTCCTATAGGGGTTGTAGCTATAGGAGGGGTTGATAAAGCAGTGCTTGATGAGTTAAAGGGTATAAATTTAAGCGGCGTGGCTGTGGTTAGGGCGATCATGGATGCTAAAGATGCTTTTTTGGCAGCTAAAGAGTTAAAGCGTAAAATCTATGAAAATTTACCTTTTAAATGAAACTCCTTTTAAAGGGGTGGAAAATCTTATTTTAAATGAGATTATTTTTTACGATTTTAGTGTGGATTTAAGTTTATATGATGCTTTAATCTGCACCTCAAAAAATGCTTTAAAAGCTTTACAACATGCAAAAATCACTTTAAATTTTAAACTCAATTTATACGCTGTAGGACAAAGTACAGCTCAATACGCTAAAAATTTAGGTTTTAAAAAGATTAAAATTCCATCAAAGGCTTATGGAAAAGATCTTTTTCTTGAATTTAAAGAGGAATTAAAAACGCAAAAATGTTTGTATTTAAGGGCTAAAAATATTGTTTCAACTTTAAATTTGGATCTTAAAAATGTAGGTGTGGATTTAGATGAAGTGATTGTTTATGAAAATGTTTTTAAAAAAGGTGACAAAAAACTTACTCATCCTGCTATTTTTATATTTACCTCTCCTTTAAGTGTAGAAAATTTTTTAAAATTTTATAGCTTAAAAGAAGAAGATAAGGTTGTAGTTATAGGACAAAGCACAGCAAAGAAGCTTTTAAATTTTAAAAATCTTTATATATGCGAAAATCAAAGTCTTTTAGAGTGTGTTAAGCTTGCTAAGACTTTGGTTTAATTTTTTAAATTCCAAAAATTTTCTTTGGGATAAATAATAATGCTTTTTGTGAGTAAAATTTCATCATTGACGTTTTTATCACGATTTAAAGCAATGCTAATGTGGGCTATAATAACACCATCTTTGCTTAAATTTGCATCGGGATTGAAGTTGGAAAATTTAAAATTAACACATTGTGCAATAGGATAAAAATATTTTATTTTAATCAAAGCTTTTGTGTAATTAAAATATATATTATCTAAACATTCTTTATTTTCTTGCTTTGCTTGATATAAAAAATATTTAGAAAATTGTGTTGCATTATGACTTAAAATTTGAGCTTGAAGGTAGTAATAACTATCTTGGATTATTTTTGGAGTGTAGCTAGATATGTTTAAGGTCAAGCTCATCCATAGACTTATTAGTAATATTAAAAAAATTGTCCAAATTAAAACATAAGCTTTTTTCATAGTAAAATTCTTTTTTCAAGGCAATATTTTGTTTGTCTTTTTAGGCAAATTTTTAATTTATTGTTTTGCAGGTTAAATGAGCTTATGTTTTTAGAAATTAATCCTTGTTGGTTTAATTGTCCATTAAATTTTGGCTTTATTTCATATATAAGTTCTCCATTTTGCAATTTGATAACTAATTGAGCTTGCAAAGGAATAAAACTACCTGTAAAATTTGCAGATATACCATTTTCTAAGATGAATATTTTTTCAACCTTATTAATTTTATAAGCATAGCCAATATGTTCATTGTCATTATATAAATCTTTTCTGTTTTGGAGTTGTGTTTTAAAATCAGAATGAGGTGAATAAAGTGTATGATTATTTTCTAAAATAAGAGCAGAATTAATAAGATAAAGTTTATTATCTTTTAGGCTAATTAACTCATCTTTTAAAAGACATTTTAATGTATTTTGTGAAAATGTAATATTAATACAATTTTGTATTAATTTTTCTATTTTAAGCAAGTTTAAATGTGTTTGAGTGATAAGATTGTTTGTATGTAAAGCAGTGAAATTTAAATGATAAAAATCCATTAAAGGTTTTGAAAGTAAGCTAGCTATAAAAGTAAAAAGTATTAGCGATAATATAAGTTCAAAAAGTGTAAAAGCTTTGCTCATTCTTTAAAATAAACACTATAATTTTGATCTTGAAAATATAATTTTTGAAATTGAAATATACCATCATTAACAAACTGTTCTTGTAAAATTATAGGTTTTAAGGCTGAAGTTTGAAGTATGATGGTTTTAAAAATGGGCTTTTCATATAATTCTTCTTGAAGTCTATAGAGTCTTTCAAAAATATTTAAATTTTCATAGTTTTTGTAAAGTTGAGTATAATAATAAAAAATGCCAATGAAAATTAAAGATATGATCGTTATAGCACTAATACTTTCTATAAGTATGAAAGCCTTTTTCATTTAGCGCTGCTAGCATTTATGGCTTCAAAAAAACTTCCGCGAATTGCTTTTTGTTCGAGTATTTTTATGCCTTTTATTGTAACTCCGCCAGGAGAGCAAATATTTTCTTTGATAATAGCTGGATGTTCATGTTCTAGTAAAGCACTAGAGCTTTTAAATAAAGAGCGCGTAAGATTGAGACTAAGTTCTTTTGACAAACCTTCATAAACTCCAGCATTAGCAATACTTTCTGCTATAAGTGCTAAAAAAGCAGGAGCGCAGCCGCTAATCGCCATAGCTGCATTCATTTGTATTTCATTATCTAATTTATAAGCCGAGCCAAAAGTTTTTAAAATGTCTAAAATTTCATTTTCAAAATGAGAGTTTTTAAGTATATATGGTGTGGTTGAAGCCTTATATTTAGCTGCTGTATTAGGCATTATTCTAACATAATTTTGAGCTTTGATGGTTTGTAGTTTTTCAAAATCAACATTGGCTAAAACAGAGATTAAGATACGTGCTTGTCCTTTTAGCATTTGAGCAATATTTTCTAAAGCATAGGGTTTAAATGCTAAAATAACATCTTTACCTTCTATGTTAAAATCTTTGTAAAGTAAGGTTTTAAAGCCTTCTTTGGTGAGGGCTTGAAGTTTTTCTATACTTCTTCCTACTATACAAATTTCATAATCATCTTTTAATCCATAGGCTAAGGCTGTTGCCATAGCTCCATTTGCAAGTATATAGAGCATTATTTTTTAATATAATTAGCAATTTGATCAGCTTGAAAAAAGTCCGGATAATTAACTGTATCTAGTATCACTTGTACCATAGTATTATTATCAAGATTAATGACTACTGGAGCTAGAAAATTCACTGTCGATTCTTCAATGCTTTTTGCTATGGCTACTATATTAAAAATTTTCATATTAGATTCAGGTGTTAAAGAAAGAAGCTCTTGATAATAAGTTGGTATATCAAATTCATAATCAGGTCTAATTAAATAAGGATTAATTAAAACAAAAGAAAAGTCTTTACCATCAAGACTTTTAAGTCTTACAAATACTTCATCGATAGTTGAAAATTCCATATTTTTGGTTTCTTCAAAACCTAAGATAGGGCATTTAACAGCTAGGGTCATGTTTTCTCCTCAAGTTATAATGTTTAATATTTTAACATAAAATAAGCAATAATCATTCCAAAAATTTTAAATTATTTAATTAATTTTATTATAATTTTAGAAGAACATAATTATAAAATCGTTAAAATATAGATTTTTGAGAATATAAATCAAGGTGAAGTATGAAAAAAGGTATTTTTTTATTGGTTTTTTTAAGTGTTTTTTTTAATGCGTGTAGTACGAAAAATGATGAAGGTTTATACAATCTTAGTGCTAGTGAGTGGTATAAGCAAATTATTAAAGATTTACAGGACAAGGATTTGGAAAAAGCCGATGATCATTATAATGGCATGGCAAGTGAGCACATTGCCGATCCTTTATTGGAAACTACTTTAATTATTTTAGCACAAGCTCATATGGATGAAGAGGAATATAAGTTAGCTGAATTTTATTTAGATGAATATAATAAAAAATTTGGAAATTCACGCAATGCTGATTATATTCGCTATCTTAAAATTAAAGCAAAATTTGATGCATTTGCAGTGCCAAATCGTAATCAGGCTTTAATGCTTGAAAGCCAAAAAGAAATAGATACTTTTTTGAAAGATTATCCTTATACAGAATATGAACCTTTGGTTCAGACAATGCTTACAAAATTTAATTTAGCGGTTTTTTATCTTAATAGTACTATAGAAAATCTATACCAGCGCATAGGGCATGATGAAAGTGCACAAATTTATAAACAAAGACTTCAAGAAAGTGAATTTTATCAGCAAAGTATTATCAAACCTGAGCTTCCTTGGTATAGAAGTATATTTGAAAGATTTTAATAAACAAGGAAAATAAATGCAGATTGAAGAGATACAAAATTATCCAGCAAATTTACCAGTATTGGTTGAAGATGAATTATTTTTATATCCTTTTATGATAACTCCTATTTTTATTAACGATTCATCCAATATGAAAGCTTTAGATCTTGCGATTAAAAATGATAGTATGCTTTTTGTTGCACCTTCAAGGTTGGAAAATGGAAGAAATTTTGATGAAATTTATAATTGTGGAGTGATTGGGACTATCATGCGAAAAGTTCCTTTACCTGATGGAAGAGTGAAAATACTTTTTCAAGGATATGCTAAGGGTAAAATTATAGAGCAAGTTTCTAATAAACCTTTGGAAGCCAAGATAGAACTTATAAAAGAAGACTTTTTAGAAGGAACTAAAAAAGAAGCACTTCTTGAAGTTTTAAAAGAGAAGGTAAAAAATTTGGCAAATATTAGTCATTATTTTTCTCCAGATCTTTTAAGAACAATTGAAGAAGGCTTTGATGCATCTAGGATTTGTGATTTGATTTTAAATACTGTGCGTATTAAAAAACAAGTTGCTTATGAGTTTTTTGTTTTAACAGATCTTGAGCAAAAATTAGTAAAATTAATAGATTTAATTGCTCAAGAAATAGAAGCCAATAAAATTCAAAAAGAAATTAAAAATAAAGTACATTCTCGTATTGACAAGGTAAATAAAGAATATTTTTTAAAAGAACAATTAAGACAAATTCAAAAAGAGCTTGGTTCTGATACACAAAAAGAAGATGAGGTTAGAGAATATCAAAAGCGTCTGGAGTTAAAGAAGAAATTTATGCACGAAGACGCTTATAAAGAAATCAAAAAACAAATTGAAAAATTCGAACGCATTCATCAAGATAATTCTGAAGCATCGATGATTCAAACTTACATAGAAACAGCATTAGATATTCCTTTTGAAAAAATTTCTAAGAAAAAACTTGATATTAAAGAAGTTTCAAAACAGCTCAACCATGATCATTATGCATTAAATAAACCAAAAGAACGCATAGAAGAATATTTTGCAGTTAGGGAACTTTTAGAAAAAAGAAAAATAGCAGAAAAAGATGGTGCTAAAGTTATACTTTGTCTTTATGGACCTCCTGGCGTGGGTAAAACTTCACTGGCAAATTCTGTTTCAAAAGCTTTAAAAAGAGAGCTTATTCGCATAGCCTTAGGCGGACTTGAAGATGTTAATGAGCTACGTGGTCATCGTAGAACTTATATAGGCGCTATGCCTGGACGTATTACCCAAGGACTCATAGAGGCAAAACAAATTAATCCTGTAATTGTATTGGATGAAATTGATAAATTAAATCGCAGTTTTAGAGGCGATCCAAGTGCGGTGCTTTTAGAAATTTTAGATCCAGAGCAAAATTCTAAATTTAGGGATTATTATTTAAATTTTAATATTGATTTAAGTAAAGTCATTTTTATAGCAACGGCAAATGATATTAGCAATATTCCTGCACCTTTAAGAGATAGAATGGAATTTATAGAACTTAGCTCTTATACTCCAAGTGAAAAATTTCATATAATGAAAAAATATTTAATTCCAGATGAGCTTAAAAAACATGGCTTAAAATCCAATGAATTATCTATTGATGATGAAACTATAGAGTTAATCATTAGTGATTATACTCGTGAATCAGGAGTCAGAAATTTGCGTCGCAAAGTGGCAGAGTTGTGTCGTAAGAGTGCTAAAAAACTACTTTTAGAAAATATTAAAAAAGTCATTATTAATACAAAAAATTTGAATGAATTTTTAGATAAAAAAGTTTTTGAAATAGAAAAAAATAATGGAGAAAATCAAGTAGGTCAGGTTAATGGTTTGGCTTGGACAAGTGTAGGTGGAGATGTTTTAAAAGTAGAGGCTGTAAAAATTAAAGGTAAAGGAGAATTAACGCTCACGGGAAGTTTGGGTGATGTAATGAAAGAATCAGCTAGAATTGCTTTTAGCATGATAAAAGTTTTAATCGATGAAGGAAAAATAAAAATACCTAAAAAAATAATTATCGATCCTAAAGTTAATGTTTATGATAGTTATAATATTCATATACATGTGCCAGATGGAGCTACTCCAAAAGATGGCCCAAGTGCAGGCATTACGATAAGCACAGCTATTGCTTCTATTTTTAGTGATAGAAAGGTTAAAGCAGATATTGCAATGACAGGTGAAATAGATTTAAAAGGAAAAGTTTTACCAATAGGTGGATTAAAAGAAAAATTAATTGCGGCTTATAAAGCAGATATAAAAATAGCTTTAATCCCAAGAAAAAATTACGAAAGGGATTTAAAAGATATTCCTAGTGAGGTTAGAGACAATATGGAAATCATTGCTGTTGATACTTTTAGTGATGTTTTAGAATATACTTTGGTTTAATTTTATTTTGAGAATAAATGTATATAAAAGCAAACTTTTTATAAGTTTGCTTTTAAAAGATTATAGTCCTTCAAAAGGATTATTGATTACTTCTTTTCTATCCACTATATAAGGGATAAGAGCTACATGTCTTGCACGTTTGATTGCAACTTCTACCATTTCTTGGTATTTTTTGCTTGTACCTGTTAAACGGCGTGGCATGATTTTAAATCTTTCAGATAAAGCATGTTTTAACATTGCTGTATCTTTATAATCAATAAATTCAACTTTTGCTTCAGTGTATTTGCAATATTTGCGAGAGTATTTTCTTTTTTCTGCCATAGTTTATCCTTTAAAATGGTAAATTAGTATCATCGCTATCATAAGCATCGATATCAATTTCTTTTAATTTTTCTTCGTGTTGTGGGTTTTGGTTTCTTTGTGGAGCAGGGTTTGCTTTTGCTTTATTAAAATTTTGATTTTCACTCATATAAGGATCATAGCTTTGATTTTCATAGTTTCCACTATAATTGTTGTTTGAAAAGCTATTATTGCCAATTCCACCTTGTTGTGGAGCATTGGAATTGCCGCCAAGCATTTCCATATTTTCAACTTGAATGCTATGTTTAGAGCGATTTTGCCCATTTTGATCACTCCATTGTTCAAATCTCAAACGTCCTTCTATGAGTACTTTTGAACCTTTTGTAAGGTATTGGTTTGCAACTTCTGCGGTGCGACCATAAAAGCTTATATCAATAAAGCAAGTTTCCTCTCTTTTTTCTCCATTTGTGGTAAATCTTCTTGTTACTGCGATAGCAGAAGCCCCAATAGCACTACCGCTTTGTGCATAACGCATTTCTATATCACGTGTAAGATTTCCAACCAAAACAACTTTGTTAAACATCTTTTTCCTTATTGAATTTCAGGAGCATCTAAAGGTTTGATTTCTTTTTTAGATTGCTTAATCCCGTGGCTTAGTTTTTCCCAAGCTGCAATTTCTTTTTTGTTTTCATATTTTACGATTAAAAATCTTATTACTTCTTCAGTGATTCTTAACACCCTTTCAAGCTCAGCGATCAAGTTTGTAGGAGCTTTGAAATAAATCACAAAATAAGTTCCTCTTTCGTATTTTTTGATTTTATACGCTAATTTTCTAGTGCCCATTGGAACAACAGTTTCAATTTCTGCACCATTTTTGGTTAGGACTTCTTTAACGAATTCCAACTTCGCATTCACTTCCTCTTCGGTAAGTGTTGGTTTTAAGATAAATAAAACCTCATAATGTTTCATTTTTTCTCCTTATGGATATTAAAGCCCATTTTCATGAGCAAGGATTTTGCATAAAGCAAGACTAAATTATATCAAAATATACTTAATTTATACTTCAATAAGTGTTGTAACTTTTTGTAATTACTGTTTATAATTTAAAGGTGAAATTTTAACCTTTTATCTTAATCCGTGATATAATTAATTTAAGTTGCGAATTGTTAAAAAAGGAGGGTGGATATGAATAGTACGAAACCTATTCGTTGGTTTACTTTTATCGTTTTAGTTATTGGCGGAGGAACTGTTTTTAAACTTTCCTCTTTAAAAGATGCCTTTTATGTGCCTATGCAAGAATTTATGAATCTTAGCAATACACAAATTGGACTCGCGCTCTCAGTTTATGGCATAGTGCAAACGGTAGGAAATTTTGCATCTATTTATATAGCAGATAGATTTTCTAAAAAAATACTCATTCCTTTTTCATTGGTTTGTGTGGGTTTGGTTGGAATTTATATTTCTACTTTTCCTTCTTTTTATGGAATTTTAATAGCTTGGGGTTTGCTTTCTTTATTTGGAGAAGTTGTGTATTGGCCTGTTTTGCTTAAAGCCATTCGCTTGCTTGGAGATTCTACTCAACAAGGAAGACTTTTCGGATTTTTAGAAGCAGGACGTGGTGTTATAGATACTATAGTTGCTTCTAGTGCTTTGGGAATTTTTTTACTTTTAGGGTCTGGTGCAGGTGGACTTAAGGCTGCTATATTATTTTATAGCGCTTGTGTGATTATAGCAGGTATTTTGGCATATTTTCTACTTGAAGATGACAAAATTAATACCCAAGATGAGCAAGGAAATGAAATCAGCAAAAACAAAACCGCTTGGAATGGAGTTATTAAAGCGATTAAAACTCCTGAAATTTGGGTGGTATCTTTGACCATTTTTACTATTTATTCTGTGTATTGTGGTTTGACTTATTTTATTCCATTTTTAAAAGATATTTATGGTATGCCTGTGGCTTTGGTTGGTGCTTATGGTATTATCAATCAATACACTTTAAAATTAGTAGGTGGGCCAATTGGGGGATATTTAGCAGATAAAACCTTTAAATCTTCAACAAGATATTTGCGTTTTGCTTTGATTTTAGGAGCCTTGGCCATATTAATTTTTGTTTTTATGCCTCATGAGAAATTAAATATTTATTTTGGTATGAGTTTAACCTTAGGTTTTGCCGCTCTTGTTTTTACTATGCGTGCGACATTTTTTGCACCTGTGGATGAGATAGAAGTACCTAGAGAAATTAGCGGAGCTGCTATGAGTATAGCTTGTATTTTTGGTTATTCTCCACAACTTTTTTGTTTTGCGCTTTATGGTTTTATGATCGATCATTTTAAAGGTTTATTAGGCTATCAAATTGTTTTTGCGTTAATGGGGATTTTTGCTATTTGTGGTGTGATTGTAACTACGATTTTACTTAAGATGATAGCTAGAAAAAAAGCATCAAAAGGAGTGGTATCATGAAAATAGGTTTAGAAACTGAAAGCATGCATTTATGGTTTCAAAATGGCAGGATGGATATATTTTCTTATATCGATTTTGCTAAAAATTTGGGCTGTGAGGGTGTGATTATAAATATCATTAAAGATTTTGGTTTGGATGAAGAATGGGGATGCTTAGGAAGCGATGACGAAAATCATCTTAAAAAAATTAAAGCTAAATTGGATGAATACAATATGTATTGTGAGATCGACTCTAAGGGTTTTAATAAAGATAAATTTGAAAAAATTGCTAAAGTAGCTTCTATTTTAGGCGCTAAAATTATACGCTCTTATGTGCCCTTAACCGATAAAAATAAAAAGGTTAAACATGCTAGCGATGGGGCTTATGATGATTCTAAAATTACTGCTAGATTCGATAAAGAAGATTTTTTAGCTACAAAGGATGAAATAAAAGCTTTGATACCGATTTTGGAAAAATATGATTTAAAACTTGCTATAGAAAATCATGAGTATCAAACTTCAGAGGATTTGCTTGATTTGTTGAAATTGATCAATCATCCTAAAATAGGATTTTTATATGATTTTGGAAATTCCATGATGGCCTATGAAGATCCTATAAAAGCTTGCAAAGACATGGCTAAATATACTTTTAGCACGCATTGTAAAGATCATATAGTTTTCATTGAAGAGGGTGTAGAATATGTTTGTGGCGTTCCTTTAGGAGAAGGAAATTTAGACATTAAAACTTGTGTAGAAATTCTTAAAAAAGAAGGACTTGACCGTATTAATGTAGAGCAATGTTATCCTTATTGTGCGACTTTTAAAAGAGAAAAAGGAACAGGCGGGGTTAAAGAATTAGGTAAAGGGGCTTTTAAGATAGAAAAAGCTTTATTTGAAGATTTAAAAGCTATGCAGTATTATTATCCTCAAGAAGTATCTCAAGAATGCTTAGAGAGGCTTTTAAAACTTCAAAAAAAAGGTTGCGAGAAAAGTGTAGAATATTTAAAAAGTATTATTTAGATAAAATTTGGAATAAATTTTGTTTAATATTTTCAAGCATAGCAAAACGTTTTTTATACATGGAGCGTTTTTGCGAAGGGATTTCTTCTAGGTTTTTTTGCGAGTGGTGGAGCTTGTAGTATTTGTGTTTATCGATTTTTATTAATTCTCCACCATTTTCTAGCCAAATTTTTTGATAATCTACAAAATAGCCCTTTTCTTTTCCTTTTTGAGAACGGATTTGATTTTTTTCATGTACACCTAAAGTAGCTTGAAGTTTTAAAATTTCACAAAGCATCTTAGAGCATTCTATAAGTAAAGCAACAGGGCGCAAACCGTGACATTTTTTAGTTAAAATTTTATTAATTTCTAAAATATTGAAATCTTTGTATTTATATCCTTGTATGCAAGAAAGTAGAAGATTATTTTCTAAAGTAAAGCAAAAATTACATTGTGAAATAGTGTATTTTTTAAATTTTAAAGAAAAAGCCCAAAAACCTTCTTCGTAAACATTATGGTTATATCCTAAAAAAAGCTCAAAATCTTTATCAAAAGAAAAAATCATTTGTTCTTCGGGAAGAAATTTAAAACAAGTAAGTCCCTTATCAACATCATAAATAAGTGTTTTAACGCGTTCATTTGCTTTAAAACTTTTATCGCAAAATCTTCTTATAGCATTGTAGCAAGCATAGGGTCTTTGAGAGAAAAAGTCTTTTAAATGTTTATTTTTTTCTTCATTAAGCGTTTTTTCCAGAAGTCTTACTTGAGGAAAATATAGAATTTTTCTTGCTTGAAAACGCAAATAGCGCCAAAAGATGATACTTTTTCTTCTATCAGTAAAATTTGGAATAGGGTAGGAAAATTTTTTATTCACCTGCAATCCTTGATATATCATTATAAGTTGCAAAGAGCATCAAACTTAAAAGTATTGCCATGCCTGCATAACTTAGATATTCAAAAGCACGCTGTGGAACCTTGCGTCTAAAAATCATTTCATAAATATTAAAAAGTATATGTCCTCCATCAAGCATAGGAATAGGCAAAAGATTTAAAATGCCTAAATTTATAGAAATTAAAGCAGTGATAAATAAAAGTAAAGTAAAGCTATTTTGTGCAGCCTTTGAGGTAATTTCAGTCATGGTAATAATACCACCTAAATTTTTTGCTTCAACTTCACCACTTATGAGTTTTACTATACCCTTGATGATGAGTGTAGAAGCTTGAAAACTTTCTTGTGCGGCATATTTAAAACTTTCTAAACCTTGATGTTTTACAAGAGTGCTTGTACCATTTGGACTGATTCCAAGTTGAGGTTTTTCAATAATTTGCCCAAAGTCATTATATCCTTGTCCTATTTTTGGAGTTAAAATAAATTCTAAATTTTTTCCTTCTCTATTGATTAATATTTTCAAAGGCTCTAAACTTAAATGTTTTGAAATTTCATCAAAGCTTTGAATTTTTACACCGTTGATTTCTAAGATAGTATCATTTTTTTGAAGTCCTATGTCTTGTGCAGCAGAGTTTGGCGCTATGTTTCCTATTTGTGGAGCAAGTTTTTCTAAGCCTAAATTTCCTATGATAATATAAAGAAAAAAAGCTAAAATCAGGTTGAAAAATGGTCCAGCAAAAAGAATATAAATCTTTTTTAAGGGGCTTAAAATGCTATAGCTATCTTTGTCTAGATTTTCAAAACCAGGACGCATATCATCTTGTCCTTTAAGTTTAACATATCCTCCAAGTGGCAAAGCACTTAAGCGATAGTTTGTGCCTTTAAATTCACGTTCTATAAGACTTTTTCCAAATCCTATGCTAAAGACTTCAACTTTTACACCCAAAGATCTTGCAGCTAAAAAATGTCCTAATTCGTGAAAGAAGATTAAAAATGAGATGACTAAAACAGTTGCTAAAAATTCAATAGAATAAAATTTAATTCCTAAAATCAAAATAATAATTAAAAACAATAAAGATCTCATTTTTCTCCTTTTTTTTGAGCTTTTGTATAAGTATAGATGTATTCAAATCCAGAATAAAGAGTTAAAATCAAAGCTATATAAAGTAGAATTTCTCCGCCTATCCACTCCATGATTAAAAATCCTATCGCAGTCATTTGAAAAGCGGTTTTAAGTTTGCCTGCAAAAGAAGCATTGACATTTAAATTTTCACTAATCATCACAACTCTAAAACCTGTGATAAAAAATTCCCTTACTAATATAATATAAATTACCCATTCATTAGCTTTTCCTGTGAGTAAAAGTCCTAAAAAAGCTGCTAAAACAAGCATTTTATCGGCTAATGGATCTAAGATTCCGCCCAGTTTTGTAGTTTGTTTCCAAGTTCTTGCAATATATCCATCGAAAAAATCACTTAAAGCTGCTAATGAAAAAGTTAAAGCAGCAAAATAGTTAATCCAACTTTGATGAATATTTTCAAAATGATGAATTAATAAAAAAAATAGCAAAGGCGCTAAAACCATTCTAAAAATCGCCAAGATATTGGGTAAATTCATAACAAGCCTTGTGAAATTAAATGTAAAATTATAATCAAAATTGTATAAAATTTAAGCAAAGACTTAGTAAAAATACAAAAAAAGAATCAGTTTATTTTTATTTAAATTTTGCTTTTAAGCAAAATTTAAATAAATTTTACAACTTCATCAAAACTAAAACGATTTTTTTGAGGATTTTTTTCATCGTTGCAATATCCTAAAGCCACCACCAAACTTGATCTTTCTTTTTGAATATCAAGTGATAAATAAGAATCAAGCTTTTCTTTATCAAAACCACCTATAGTACAACTTGCTATATTTAAAGCATTAGCACTGTAAAGTATGCTAGCTAGAGCTATATGAGCTTGTTCTCTTGCATAAGATATTTTTTGTTCTTGATTTAGAGATTTTAAAAAAGGCATATAAGTATCTAAGCGTTTTTGAATTTCTGTTTCACTCATATCTCTTTTTCTAAGTTTTTCTTCAAAATAATCTAAAAAATCAAGTCTTGAAATGATGATAATTAATACAGCGCAATCTTTTACATGTTTTTGTTGGTTGCAAATTTTAGAAAGCTCTTCTTTTCTTTTCTCATCTTGCACTACTATAAATTTCCAAGGTTCCAGTCCTAAGGAACTGGGGCTTAATCTTGCTATTTCTAAAATAGAATTTAAATCCTCTTTTTTGAGTTTTTCATTTTTAAAATTTCTACAAGAATATCTTGTGCTAAAAATTTCAAGTTCTTTTTTCATTATTTTTCCTTGTAAAATTCAACGACTTCATTAAAATTTAAGCGTTGAGTAGAATATTTTGGTTCGTGGGCTTTATATCCTAAGGATAAAATTACAGCAGTTTCAAAAGGATAAGTTAAATGAAGAAAATCATCAACCTTAGTTTTTTCAAAGCCGCCTATCATACAAGAATCAATACCTAAGCTCATTGCAGCTAGCGACATTTGCATCATAGCAAGATAGCATTGAAGTTGTGCGTAATGATAGAGTTCATTATCATTCATTGCATTGGTTTTATGGGTGTAAATTTCTAAAATTTTTTGAAAATTTTCTTCGCTAGAACCTGAGAAACGACGCACCTGTTTTTGTGTAAATTCATCTTTGCTTTGAAGATCTTTTCTTGCTAGAAAAATAATATTATGACTCGCACTTGCTACATTTTGTTGATTGTAACATAGGGTTGAGAGTTTAAGATTGTGTTCTTTTTGTTCTAATACTACAAATTTCCAAGGCTCAAATCCATGTGAGCTTGGGGCTAAGACTCCACTTTCTAAGATAAAATGCAAATCCTTTTCATTGATTTTTTTATCATTAAAAAGTTTACAAGCTCTGCGTTTTGAAATTAGTTCTTTAAAATTCATTTTATTCCTTAAAATCAAAAATAATAATATTAATTATAAAATGCAAAGCTTAATCAGAAATATTATAGTTTGATATTTTTCTTAAAAACAAAACCGGATTTTTCAAAACCCATTTTTTGGATATAAAATTTATGAGCTTGTGTTCTAAAAAAACTTGAACTTAGTTCTAATTCTTCATATCCTTGATCTTTTGCCCAAATTTGGATTTTTTTCAAAAAAGCTTGACCTATACCTTTTCCTCTTAAAGTTTCATCTACGACAAAATCACAAATATAAAGACAATGATTATGATAAAGTAGATTAAAGGGTATGACCCCGCAAGCTGCTTTGTAATTTCTCTCATTTTCATAGGCAAAAAGTTTATAATGTTGAGTTTGTGTAGCAAGTTGGATTTTGTCTAAAAAATCTTTCAAAGATAGGTTATTTCTTAATTGTTTTATCAAGGGATAAATTTTTTCCAAGTCTTCTTTTAGCTTAATTTCTTTCATTTTTAAATCCCTTAAATTTCAAAAATCTCAGGTTTTAATTTTAAAAGTAGGCAAAAAGTTGCCAAAACAGCTTGTTCTTGCATAAATTCACGATCCCCATCTAAATAAAGAGTTTCTTGGACAAAAGTTCCATCTCTAAACATTGCACCTATATAAATAGTGCCTGATTTTATTTTTCCCTCATCTTTTTCGCCAACTACTCCGCTAATAGCTAAGGCAAAATCAGGATTAGCTGTTTTAAAAATACCTTTTAGCATAAAATAAACACAACGTTCACTGTATTCGCCATTATTTTCTAAGACGCTTTCGCTAATTCCAAGCCATTCGTGTTTGATGCGGTTGGAATAACTTACAATAGATCCTTCAAAAATTTCACTTACACCTGAAATTTTGGTTAAGGTGCTTGCACAAAGTCCGCCTGTGCAACTTTCAGCAAAAGAAATTTTTAATTTTTTTTCTAAAAGTTTAGAGCTTATAAAATGTATAGGATCTTTACCTAAAAATACTTTTTGTCCAAAAAGATTTTTTACGCTATTTAAAAAACCATCAAGTTTTCCAAAATTAGCGCAAGTGGCCTTAATAAGCACAAGATTATCTAAAAGCTTGGTTGATTTTATACTTATCTCATAAGATTTTGTTAGGGTTTGCAGTAGCAATATAGCGCTTTCATCATCCATACCAAAAATGCAAAAATATGCAAAATTTAATTTTATATGCCCAAGAAGATTGGGTAATTTTTCGCTTGGATTTATTTTAACGACATTGATTTTTGAATTTGAAAAATTACACACAAAGCTATTTTTACTAAATTCTGCTTTATCTGGAACCAAGGTATCATCTTTTAAGATAAGATTATCATCATTTAAAGTTGCTAAAATTTTAGCAACAGTCGCATAATGCAAAGAGCTTGTAAATAAAGTGATAAAATCATACTGATTTAAGAGGTTTTCAAGCAAAAAGGGTAAATCTTTATCGGTTTTATTTTGTATGCGAATTTCGTTAATTTCTTTAAATTTTTCTTCATAAGTTCTATAAATATAATTTTTGAATTTTTCGTTTATAGTAAGCTCATCTCCTATAAGATAAAGCAAATGTTTCATAAATTTTCCTTTTTTTCTTATAATTATAGCCAAAAACAAAGTAGAAATTAAAGCTAATTTGAGTAGAATTTAAGATTATTAAAAATTAGGTGGAAAAAATGGACTACAAAGAAACTCTACTTTTGCCCAGCACTACTTTTGCTATGCGGGCGAATTTAGCGGAACTTGAACCGCAAAGATTTAAAAAATGGTTTGAGCAAAATTATGCTTATGAAAAAATGAAAGAAAATCGCAAAAATGCGAAAAAAAGTTTTACCTTGCACGATGGCCCCCCTTATGCTAACGGACATATTCATATAGGACATGCTTTAAATAAAATTTTAAAAGAAACTATTATCAAAACGCATTATTTTAAAGGTGAGAGTGTGCGTTTTACTCCAGGGTGGGATTGTCATGGTTTACCTATAGAACAACAAGTAGAAGTAAAGCTTGGAGAAAAGAAAAAAAGCTTAAGCAAGAAAGAAATTCGTGAGTTTTGCAGACAACATGCGAGTGAATTTGTAGATATCCAAAGAGAAGAATTTAAAAATTTAGGCATTATTGCGGATTGGGATAAGCCTTATTTGACTATGAAATTTGAGTTTGAAGCAGCGATTTATAGAACTTTATGTGAGATTGCTAAAAAAGGCTTACTTTGTGAGCGTTCTAAACCTGTTTTTTGGAGTTGGGCGGCAAAGTCAGCTTTAGCGGAAGCTGAAGTAGAGTATCAAGATAAAGAAGATTATTCTATCTTTGTGGCTTTTGATTTAGATGTAAAAGCTTGCGAAAAATTAGGCGTTTCAAAAGCAAGCGCAGTGATATGGACAACTACGCCTTGGACTTTGGTGGCTAATCAAGCTATAGCCTTAAATCCTAACGAAAATTATGTGATCACTAAAGAAGGTTTGATTTTTGCAAGTGCTTTGCTTAAAAGCATGGTAGAAAAAGGACTTACAAGTGGAGAAATTCAAAAAGAACTCAACGCAAAAGAATTTGAAAAACTTGAAGCTATCAATCCTTTAAATGGAAGAAAATCTGTTTTAATTATGGGCGAGCATGTATTGATGGATGGTGGAAGTGGACTTGTACATACTGCACCAGGACATGGCGAAGATGATTACTATGCTTGTTTGAAATATGACATTGAGGTTTTAATGCCTGTTGATGATAGCGGATGTTATGATGAAACTTTAAGAGCTAAAGGGCTTTTGCCTTCTCATTTGCTTGAAGAGTTTATAGGTCTTCATATTTTTAAGGCCAATGAAAAAATTTTAGAACTTTTAGGCGAAAAACTTTTACATTCTTCTAAATTTATACACTCTTATCCATTTTGTTGGAGAACGCATAAGCCTGTGATTTATAGAGCTACTAAACAATGGTTTATTTTAATGGATGAACCAAAACTTCAAGGAAAAACTTTAAGAGAGTGTGCAAAAGAACAACTTTTAAAAACAACCTTTTATCCGCAAAGCGGAGTAAAAAGAATAGGTTCTATGGTGGAAAATCGACCAGATTGGTGTATTTCAAGACAAAGGGACTGGGGAACGCCTATAGCCTTTTTTAGAGATAAAAACACTAAAGAAGTGATTTTTGATGATGAACTTTTTGACTTTGTAGTAGCTATTTTTGAAAAACACGGTGCTGATGCGTGGTGGGAGTTTGAAATCAAAGATTTAATTCCTACAAATTCAAAATATAAAGCTGAAAATTTAGAAAAAGTATATGATATTTTAGATGTTTGGTTTGATAGTGGAAGTACTTTTAATGCGGTTTTAAATAGCGGACTTTATGACGCAGGAGAAAAAAGAGCAAGTATGTATTTAGAAGGAAGCGATCAGCATCGGGGTTGGTTTCAAAGCTCTTTGCTTGTAGGTACAGCGATCAATGAAAGCGCGCCTTATGAAAGTATTTTAACTCATGGTTTTACTACGGATGAAAAAGGGCAAAAAATGTCTAAATCTAAAGGCAATGTGATTGCTCCTGAATATGTAGCAAAAACCTATGGAGTTGAAATTTTAAGACTTTGGATACTTTTAAGTGATTATTCAAGTGATTTAAAAATTTCAGACAATATCTTAAAACAAGTGGGCGAACAATACCGCAAAATAAGAAATACTATAAGATTTTTACTTGCCAATACAAATGACTTAAAAGATTTAGAAGTTAAAGAATTTAGTTTTATTGATAAATGGATATTAAGTCGTGCAACCAAAGTTTTTAAAGCAAGTAAAGAAGCATTTTTTGCTTATGAATTTGCTAAAGGTTTTAGTTTGCTTTTAAATTTCTTAAGTGCGGATTTAAGTGGGATTTATCTTGATATCAGTAAAGATAGACTTTATTGTGATAGTGAAAATGCTCAAAGAAGAAAATCTGCTCAAGTGGCTATGGCTTTGATAGCAAAAGAACTTTTAAATTTACTTGCTCCAAATTTAAGCTATAGTGTAGATGAGGCTTTAGAACATGCTAATGTTTTAATCAAAGGCGATGCAAAAGATGTATTTGATTTGAGTTTAACTCAGGATTTTGATTATGATTTTGGTATAGATGATACATTTTTAATGAGTGCTAGAGAGAAATTTTTTGAACAAATTGATATGCTTAAAAAAGATAAAATCATTAAATCCACCTTGGAATTAAATTTAAACATTAGTTTTAATAAATTCCCAAATGAGGAATTAGCCGATTGGTTTATGGTAAGTCAAATCAGTAATGAAAATGAAGAAATTTTGGCTGAATTTGAAGTAGAGAATGAGAAATTTAAAATCACCAAAGCTTCACTTTGTAAATGCCCAAGATGTTGGAAACTTCAAAGTAAAGATGAAGAAACACCTTGTTTAAGATGTGAAGAAGTTTTAAAAGGGGTGTAATGTTAGAAAATCCTATTCCAAATAGTATTATCATTGCAACTATAGCGGTGGTTTTGGCTTTTAGTGCTTTAGCAGTATTTTTGATCAAAAAAACAAAGGAAAATAAATGATAACTTTAAAAGAAGCTTTAAAATACTCCAAAGAAGAACTTGAAAATTTAAAAAAAGAACTCAATGAAAAAGCAAAAAAAGAAAAAAAAATAGGTGCTTATATCGAACAATTTTTAGATAAAGACTTAAGTGTTTCAGGTGAAGGTGTGCCTGTAGCTATAAAAGATAATATCAGTGTAAAGGGCTGGGAGCTTACTAGTGCGAGTAAGATTTTACAAGGTTATATCGCTCCTTATGATGCAAGTGCGATTGTTAATTTAAAGGCTAACGGTTTTTCTCCTTTTGGGCGTTGCAATATGGATGAATTTGCTATGGGAAGTTCAACAGCGAGTTCTTGTTATGGAAAAACTTTAAATCCTTTAAATTTTGAGCGTGTTCCAGGTGGGTCAAGTGGTGGAAGTGCTGCTGCGGTAGCGGGTGGCTTGGCTTTAGCAAGTTTAGGTTCTGATACAGGAGGATCTGTGCGCCAACCTGCGGCTTTTTGTGGTTGTGTAGGATTTAAACCGAGTTATGGAAGAGTAAGTCGCTATGGTTTGGCTTCTTATTCTTCAAGTTTGGATCAAATCGGAGTTTTAACGCAAAATGTAGAAGATGCGGCAATTTTATATGATGCGATCGCAGGATATGATAAAATGGATAGCACGAGTGCAAATATCGAGTTTATCAAAACCGCTCCAAATTTAAATGCAAATAAAAAATTAAAAATTGCAGTGATTGAAAATTATGTCAATGATGCAGATAGCGAAGTAAAAAACGCACTTTTAAAAACCATAGATATGTTAAAAGCTAATGGACATGAGATTGTATATAAAAATTTGCTTGATTCTAAGTTTGATATCGCAGCGTATTATATCATCGCAACAGCTGAAGCAAGTGCAAATTTAAGTCGTTATGATGGGGTGCGTTATGGCAAGCGTTCTGAAAATATCCAAAATTTAAAAGAAATGTATGTAAATACACGCAGCGAAGGTTTTGGCGAAGAAGTAAAAAGAAGAATTTTGTTAGGAACTTTTGTTTTAAGTAGTGGATATTATGATGCGTATTATATCAAAGCACAAAAAGCTAGAGCTTTTATCAAGGCAAAATATGAAGAAATTTTGCAAGATTGTGATCTTATTTTTATGCCTGTAACTCCTACAACGGCTTTTAAATTTGATACTCAAAAAAGCCCTATGCAAACTTATTTAGAAGATGTTTATACTATCTCTGTAAATTTAGCAGGACTTGGAGGCATTAGTGTGCCTGTTGCAAAAGATAAAGAAGGGCTTAATATATCAGCACAACTGATTTGCAAAGCTTATGATGAACAAACCTTGTTAGATGGGGCTTTAAGTTTAGAACAAATGATTAAAAATTAAGGATGAAAGATGAAAATTGTAAAAAGAGCTTTAACTTTTGAAGATGTATTACTGCGTCCTGGGTATTCTGAAGTTCTACCTAAGGAAGTAAAAATTCACACTAAACTAACAAAAAATATCACTTTAAATATGCCTTTAATCTCTGCGGCTATGGATACAGTTACTGAACACAGAGCTGCTATCATGATGGCAAGACTTGGAGGACTTGGGGTAATTCATAAAAATATGGATATAGCTTCACAAGTTAGAGAAGTAAAAAGAGTGAAAAAAAGTGAAAGTGGAGTGATTATCGATCCTATTTTTGTAAGTCCTAAAGCAAGTGTTGCAGAGGCTTTAGAAATCATGGCAGAGTATAGAATTTCAGGTGTTCCTGTAGTAGATGAAGATAAGAAACTAATAGGCATACTTACCAATCGTGATTTAAGATTTGAGAGTGATTTTTCAAATTTGGTTGAAAATGTTATGACTAAAATGCCTTTAATTACTGCTCCAAAGGGTTGTACTTTAGATGATGCAGAAAAAATTTTCAGCACCAACAAAGTAGAAAAACTTCCTATAGTTGATGAACAAGGACGCTTGGAAGGACTTATCACTATAAAAGATCTTAAAAAACGCAAAGAATATCCTGATGCCAATAAAGATAATTTTGGAAGATTACGCGTGGGTGCGGCTATAGGAGTAGGGCAAATGGATCGTGTGGATGCTTTAGTTGAAGCAGGCGTTGATGTTGTTGTGCTTGATTCTGCGCATGGACATTCTAAGGGTATTATTGATACGATAAAAGCAATTAAAACTAAATATCCAAATTTAGATCTTATCGCAGGAAATATCGCTACTGCAGCCGCAGCAAAAGCACTTTGTGAAGCAGGAGTAGATGCGGTTAAAGTAGGTATTGGGCCAGGAAGTATTTGTACTACGCGTATTGTTTCAGGTGTGGGTGTGCCTCAAATTTCGGCCATTGATGAGTGCGTGGAAGAAGCAAATAAATTTGGCGTTCCTGTGATAGCTGATGGCGGGATTAAATATTCAGGTGATATTGCAAAAGCTTTAGCTGTGGGTGCGAGTTCTGTTATGATAGGATCGCTTTTAGCTGGAACGGATGAAAGTCCAGGAGAGCTTTTTACTTATCAAGGAAGACAATATAAGTCTTATCGTGGTATGGGTTCGCTTGGGGCTATGCAAAAAGGAAGTTCGGATAGATACTTTCAGCAAGGTACCGCTCAAGATAAACTTGTTCCTGAAGGTATAGAAGGGCGTGTTCCTTATGTGGGAAGTATAAGAAGCGTGGTGCATCAACTTTTAGGAGGTTTGTGTTCTTCTATGGGTTATGTTGGGGCTAAAGATATAGAAGATTTTCAAAAAAGAGCTGAATTTGTTGAAATCACTACTGCAGGGCTTAAAGAAAGTCATGTACATGATGTTACTATCACTCATGAAGCACCAAATTACAAGGTCAATCATCAATGAGTTTTGAAGAAAATTTAAAACACGCTAATGAATCTTTGGAAAAATTAAACAATCAAGAGCTTGCCTTAGATGAAAGTGTAAAAATTTACAAAGAAGGTTTAGAGAGTATCAAAAAAGCAAGACTTGAGCTTGAAAAAGCAAAATTAGAAGTGGAGCAAATCGATGAGTAAAATAGCAGCTTTACAGTTTCCAACTTTAGCTTTAAGTGAATCAAGGCTTGATTATTATCTTAAAGCTTCAAAAGACAATGGGGCAAATTTGGTAGTTTTGGGAGAATATGTGATTAATAGTTTTTTTACAGAACTTTTACACATGCCAAAAAATATGATAAAAGAACAAAGTGAAGCTAAAAAAGAAAGCTTGATTAAACTTGCTAAAAAATATGAATTAGAAATCATCGCTCCTTATGTAAGCGTTGAAGCTAAAAGTTATAAAAAACTTTGCTTAAAAGTTACTCCAAATGGTGTTAAAAGTTATGAACAGCAAATTTTAATGCCTTATGAACATTGGAATGAAGAAAAATTTTTCAGCAACAAAACTCCATCAGAGTTAAAAATTTTTACTTTTAATTATGAAAAATTAAAATATGCCTTACTTTTTGGTTTTGAGACCCATTTTGATATCTTTTGGCAGCAGATTATGGCGAAAAAAATTGATTTGGTTATCGTTCCTAGTGCTTGCACCTTTGAAAGCAAACAAAGATGGGAAGAACTTTTAAAAACAAGAGCTTTTTTAAATTCTACAAGCATTTTAAGAGTAAATCGCATAGGCAAAACAAAAGATGAATGGAATTTTTACGGCGATACTTTGTTTATTAATGCTTTTGGTGAGATAGAAAGTAAATTAGGTTCTGAAGAAGAAATGCTTATCATAGAGCCTAAAAAAAGCGATGAGGCAAGAAAACTTTGGGCTTTTGATAAAATTCTTAAGAATTTTTAAAGAAGGTGAACATGAGAAAAATTTTACTTCAAATTTTTATTTTTAGTGTATTATTTATAGTAATTTTTACCATTAATCGTATTTTAATGCAAAATTCTTTTATCCCTACTGGTTTAATTGATGATAAAAATGAAATCTTTTTAATGTATCTTTTGGGTGTTTTTCATGATATAAGATTTTTAAGTGCAGCGTTTTTACCATTCTTGCTTTGTGGTTTTTTAAGTTTAATTTTTTCTAATATAAAAATAAATAATAAATTAGTAATATATAGTAAAAATTTTTATTTCATTTTTTCAAGCATTTACATAATTGTTCTTTCTTGTCTTTGTATAGGATTTTCTTATGCAAAATACTATTATTACGAAATTTACAAGACTAAATTTGATATTTTTATGTTTACTCTAAAAGATGATAATGCAAAAACTATTTTAAGTATTATTTATCATGATTATCCAATTTTAAAAATTTTAGCTTTAATGTTGATTTTTGGAGTCTTTGTATTTTTTTTAAATTTGAAAATATTAAATTTAAAGCTAAAACCTGTTAATTTAAGATTATTTCCCTTGATAGCTTTAAATTTAATATTAATTATTGTTTATGTTATAGCCTTAAGGGGCCCCTTTAAGCATGTGGCTATAAATGTACAAAATTATTCTTTTAGTGAGTATAGTGTTGTAAATGATACAATGTTAAATCCAATTATGGCATTTTCTTGGGCTTTAAAACAATATAAAGAAGAAGCGGCTTTGAAGGTTATCACACCTTTGAAAGCACAAGAACTTAAAGAAAAACTTTTTGATTATTGGCATCAAAGCCCTATAAATCTAAAAGCTGAAAAGAATCATCCTAGTGTATTTGTTAACTTAATGGAAAGTTTTGGGCTTAATTTGGCTGATTTTACAAATACAGAACATAATTTTTTGGGTTCGTTAGATAAACATTTTAAACAAGATTTTTTATTCAAACGCTTTTTGAGTTCTAGTAATGGAACTATACCAAGTTTTGCAAACTTATTTTTTGTAAGTCCATTTTCTAATATTTCTACAAGTAAATTTCAGAAAACTTATTTAGATTTAACACCTATTGCTGTTTATAAGAAAGCAGGATATAAGGTGATTTTTGTAAGTGCAGGTAATGGATCTTGGCAAAATATTAAAAATTATCTCAGTATTTTGGGAGTAGATGAGATTATAGATGAAAATATTTTAATGAAAGAGTATAATGGAGCAAAAGATAGCGAAAATGGTTATGGGGTAGCTGATGAGTTTTTATATAAAAAAGTTTATGACTTACTTCAAAAAAATCCACATAAAACCCTTATAATCGCTCTTACTATTTCTAACCATCCACCTTATAAATTTCCGCAAAATGATTTGCCAAAATTAGAAAATATTCCACAAACTTTGCTTAATATGCTTCCTTATGAAAAAGATAAACAAGACAATATTATCAAAGCTTATACTTATGCAAACAATGAATTTGGAAAATTTCTAGATAAAATAAAACAGAGTTCTTTTAAAGATAGTGTCATTATAGCAGCAACTGGAGATCATAGAGTACGCGAAATGAGTATGGATTTAAATTCCCAAAAAGCTTTTGCTTATAGTGTGCCTTTTTATCTTTATATTCCTAAGGATTTACAAGATGATATTTATTATGATAAAGATCGTGTAGGATCTCATAAGGATATTTTTCCAACTCTTTATGCTTTAAGTTTAAATAATGTTAAGTATTTAAGCGTAGGCGGAAGAAATATGTTAGCAAGACCAAATGATGATAAATTTGAATTTGGGATCAACGATGCTGTATGGATTGATAAAAATGGAGTATATAGCGGTGGTAAAGGGTATTATTTTGAAAGTAATGATACTTTAAAAGATATGAATAAAGCTTTTAATCTTGATGTTTATACTAAAGACTTTGATAAATTTTATAGAGAGTTAAATTTATATCAATTAGCCGAGCGTTTAGGCATTTCAAAATAGGATTTATATTTTCTTTTTAGTAAAAAAGTGCTAAAATTAGCCTTTAAGGTATAAAGGTTTAAATGATGCAAAATATCCATTTTATCGGCATAGGCGGTATAGGAATTTCCGCTTTAGCAAGATTTTTAAAAGAAAAAGGTTTTAAAATTAGCGGAAGTGATCTTAAAGAGAGTAAAATCACTAAAGAACTAGAAAAAGAAGGGGTTAAGGTCAGCATCCCTCATCATAAAGACAATATTTTAAACAAAGATTTAGTTATTTATTCTGCTGCTATCAAAGAAGAAAATCCTGAATTTAAACACGCTAAAGAATTAGGCATTAAATGCCTTTCACGCAAGGAGGCCTTACCTCTTATCTTAGAAGATAAGCGCGTTTTTGCAGTTGCAGGAGCACATGGAAAAAGCACAACTTCAAGTATTTTGGCTTCTTTGCTTGATGATGCTTCTGTGATCATCGGAGCGATTTTAAAAGAATTTGGTTCAAATATGATTTATAAAGAAAGCCAAAACCTTGTTTTTGAAGCTGATGAGAGCGATAGTTCTTTTTTAAATTCAAATCCTTATTTGGCTATAGTTACCAATGCGGAAGCAGAGCATTTAGATCATTATGGTAATGAAGTTTCAAAACTCCATCATGCTTATGTGGAGTTTTTAGATACGGCTAAAATTCGCGTGATTAATGCTGAAGATGAGTTTTTGAAAAATTATAAAAATGAGTCAATCAAGCTTTATCCGAGCAAAGATATCAAAAACTGCACCATGTGTATAGAAAATTTCAAACCTTTTACAAGCTTTGAGTTGAAAGATTGGGGTGAATTTAAGGTTTTTGGCATGGGATATCATTTAGCCCTTGATGCGTCTTTGGCGATTTTGGCGGCTTTAAATTTCTTAGATATAGAAACGATAAGAACTAGGCTTAAAAATTATCAAGGTATTAAAAAGCGTTTTGATATTTTACATGCTGATGAAAATTTGGTTTTAATCGATGATTATGGTCATCATCCCACCGAAATAAAAGCGACTTTAAGCGCAGCACAAGAATACGCAAAATTAGGTAGATATAAAAAAATTACAGCCATTTTTGAACCTCACCGCTACACGCGTTTGGCTACAAATTTAAAGGAATTTGCAAAGGCTTTTGAAGGTGTTGATGAGCTTGTAATTTTACCTGTTTATGCTGCAGGAGAAGAGCCTATAGAACTTGATTTAAAAGCGGTTTTTCCTAAGGCTTTATTTGTAGAAGATATCAAAAGAGAGGGTAAATTTTTGGTGGCTTCTAAGGGGCAAGTTTTTGAAGAAGGGCTTATTATAGGTTTTGGTGCAGGAGATATCAGTAATAAATTAAGGCAAAAAAATGAGTAGGTTTTTTTTATATTTTTTAATTATCTTAATTTTAGCCTTAATCACTTTTGCTTTGCGTGAAAAATTAGGCAAAAAAACCAAACCTTTTTTTGGTATTTTGCTTGTGATCTTTATCATTTTAGCGGTATTTTTTGAATTTGAAAATACGCAAAAAAGTCGTTTAAGAACAGATATTATCGTAGCTTTTAATCAAAATAAAAATATTTTATGTAAAGATATTAATGTATCTAAGGCGTATTTTAACTATGAATTTGGTACAGGAAGTTTTATTTCAAAAGATAATAATCAAAGTTTTAATTCTTTAATCATAGATATTAAAGATTGCAGGTTAAATGATGAATGATGCAAAAGAAGAATTGATCTCAAAGCTTGATTTAAACGGCTATTTAGAAGAATTTAAAGGCCTTTTTGCAAGAGATAAGGAGATTTTTTTGCAAGGAGATTCTAATCTTCATTTTAAACGCATACATGAGCTTTGCGAGGTGGAATTTCCTGCTATGCCAGAGCTTAGCAATCTTGATAAAGCCTTAGTTCATTTAAGCAAGCAAGGAATTTTACATTTAGATGAAATTTTTGAATTTGTAAAAATTTTTCGTTATTTTGAAAAGTTAAAAAAAATAAAACTAGGAACAAATTTAGACTCTTGGCTACAAAAGATAGAATTTGTTAGCGGGGCTTTGGAGCTTTGTTTGAATTTCGATGAGAAAGGGGAATTAAAAGAAAGTTTAGATGAAAGACTTGTAAATCTTAATACCGCTCTAAGATTGAAAAACGAAAGCATAATAGCTGAGTTTAAGAAATTTTGCTATACAAAAGCTTTAATGCCTTATCTTATCGATACACAAATCCATCTTATAAACAATCTTGAAGCCTTGCTTGTAAGAGGCGGGTTTAATCACGCTATTAAAGCAAAAATCATAGGTAGAAGTAGTGGCGGTGGCTTTTATATCGTGCCTTTAAGTGTTGAAAATTTGCAAAATGATATAGAAAAAATCAAAAATCAAAAAGAAGAAATTTATTATGAATACGCTAAAAATTTCTCAGCTTTTTTAGCAAAAAACCTACCTTTTTTAAAATTTATCAATACAGCCTTTGATCTTTTTGATCATTATAGTGCTAGGGTTTTGCTTGCTAAAAAAAAGGATTTTGAAATTGTTTTGTGTGATCAAAGTACGGATTTAGTGCTTAAAAATTTCGCTCATCCTGCCTTAAAAAATCCAAAAAGCGTGAGTTTGGAATTTAAAAAACAAGTTTTAATCATCACAGGGGTAAATGCAGGCGGAAAATCCATGCTTTTAAAATCCATGCTAAGCGCAGCATTTTTAGCTAAACATCTTTTGCCTATGCATATCAAAGCAAGTGAAAGTAAAATTGGTACTTTTAAAGAATTTGATGCCATCATAGAAGATCCGCAAAATGTTAAAAACGACATTTCAACTTTTGCAGGAAGAATGTTGCATTTTTCTAGACTTTTTTCTAAGAAAAATTTGCTTTTAGGTATAGATGAAATAGAGCTTGGAACAGATTTTGAAGAAGCGGCTTGTTTGTATAGTGTGTTAATTTCAAAACTCATAGCTAATAATCTTAAAATCATCATCACCACGCACCACAAACGCCTTGCCATGCTTTTAGCAAAAAATGAGCAAGTTGAACTCATTGCTGCTTTATATGATGAAGAGCTTTCACGCCCAAAATATGAGTTTTTAAAAGGTACTATAGGAAAATCTTATGCCTTTGAAACCGCTTTGCGTTATCAGATTCCGCCGAATTTAGTTAGCGAGGCTAAAAAGCTTTATGGCGAGGATAAAGAAAATTTAGAAGAGCTTGTGGGTAAAAATATCAATCTTGAATTAGAACTAAAAGCTAAGCTTGAAAATGTTGAGAAAAAAGAGCAAAAAGTCGATGAAATTTTACTTTCTTTAAAAGATCAAAAAGAAAAAAATGAACAAGAATTTCGCACGAGTTTGAGAAATTTAGAATTTAAATTTCACAAAGCCATAGAAGAAGCTAAGAAAACCATACAGCTTAAAGACACAAAAGATAAGCAAAGAAGCCTTAATAAAGCCAATGAACTTAAAAAAGAAATCATCTTGCCAAGTATGGAGCAAAACGAAGAATTGCGTGTGGGGGATTTTGTAAAATATGAAAAAATTAAGGGTAAAATCATAAGCATTTCTAAAAACGATGCTATGGTTGAAAGCGATGGGATCAAACTTCGTGTGCCTTTAAAACTGCTTAAAAAAAGTGGTGCAATGCCAAAAAAAGTAGCAAAAACAAGTATAAGCGTAAGCAAACCAAGCAATCTAAGCGTAACTTTGGATTTGCATGGACTTAGGAGTGATGAGGCTATTTCAAGGCTTGATAAATTTATTTCAGATGCTTTAATAGCGGGATTTGATGAGGTTTTGATCTATCATGGTATAGGCACAGGAAAGCTTGCCTTTGCGGTAAGAGAGTTTTTAAAAACCCATAAAAGTGTTAAAGGCTTTAATGACGCACCGATCAATCAAGGTGGCTTTGGTGCTAAGGTGGTGAGATTATGAAAAACATTATGATATTAAGTGGAGCGGGTTTGTCTGCTCCAAGTGGACTTAAAACTTTTAGAGATAATGATGGACTTTGGGAAGAATACGATGTGATGGAGGTTTGCTCCGCAACAGGTTTTAGAAAAAACCCTAAAAAAGTGCTTGATTTTTACGATGCAAGAAGGGCGCAACTTCAAAATGTAAAGCCAAATCATGCTCATGAAAAAATCGCACAATTAAAAGAAAAATGGGGTAAAAATCTTTTTGTTATCACGCAAAATGTAGATGATTTGCTAGAGCGTGCAGGGTGTAAAGATGTAGTGCATTTGCATGGCTTTTTGCCCGAACTTCGCTGCTTAAAATGCGAAGAAATTTTTAATATAGGTTATGAAAAAATCACAGATAAACAATGCCCAAAATGCAAAAGTAAGGATTTAAGACACAATATAGTCATGTTTGAAGAGCAAGCTCCTGCTTATGCTATGCTTTATTCTTTGCTAAATCAAACTTCGCTTTTTATCAGCGTAGGCACAAGTGGGGCGGTTTTGCCTGTAGGGCGTTATGCTTCAATGTGCGAAAAAAGTATTTTAAATATCTACGAAAAAGATGCGAATTTAGAGCGGTATTTTGATAAAATCTATATAGAAGATATTATAAGCGCTATTGATAAAATCGCACTTGATATAGAAAATTTTATGAAAGATGGTAATGTTTGATTCTTTTTTAAGTGGAGTTTTTTTGGGCTTTGGAGTGAGTGTTCCTTTTGGACCTGTAAATATTTTGATTTTAACTTATGCACTAAAAGCTTTTAAAAATTCCATAGCTGTAGGACTTGGAGCATTTAGTATAGATATGCTTTATCTTTTTTTGCTTCAATTTGGGCTTTTAAATTTTTTAGACAATGTTATTTTTATGCGTTCTTTGGCGATTTTTGGTTTTTGTTTTTTAACTTATATGGCGTACTTGATGCTAAGAAAAAAGAAAGAAAGCTTAAATTTAGAGCATAAAGAATTTAAAGAAAGTCTTTTGAAAAGTTATATTAAAGGAGCTTTTTTAAATGGTTCAAATCCTTTTGTGATAGGATTTTGGCTTAGTGCTGCAAGCGTGGTTTTAAGTAGTGATCATGCTTATTTGATGACTTTAGGGCTTGTTGTGGCTATACTTTTTTGGGTAAGTGCTTTAGCCTTTGTGGTGGCAAGATATAGTCATGTTTTTAGTGCAAAAGTTGTTTTTATAATCAATATAATTTCAGCTATAATTATAGAGTATTTTGCTCTTAATTTATTATATAAAACTTTCTTAGGATAAAAAATGAATGCAAAAGAATTTTTAATCGAATTTTTAAAATTTAAATCTGTTACGCCAAATGATGATGGAGCTTTAAATTTCATCGCTATGGAACTGAGTGATTTTGAAGCTTTTTTTATAGAAAAAGAAGGCATTAAAAACCTTTTACTCACTAAAAAATTTAAAGATGAGGGTGAGCATTTAGCTTTTGGTGGGCATGTAGATGTGGTGCCTGCAGGCGAGGGTTGGAGTAGTGATGCTTTTGTGCCTATGGAAAAGGAAGGCTTTATCTATGCAAGGGGTGCTCAAGATATGAAAAGCGGAGTAGCAGCCTTTGTAGATGCGGTAAAGAATGCGGATTTTAAAGGAGCTAGACTTAGCCTTATTTTAACAAGTGATGAAGAAGGCGAAGCTATATATGGAACTAAGGCTGTTTTAGAATGGATGCAAGAAAGAGATATGCTACCTGATTATGCTGTGGTTGCCGAGCCAACCTGTGTTAAAAAAATTGGTGATAGTATTAAAATAGGGCGTCGCGGTTCTATCAATGGAAAACTTTTAATCCGTGGAAAACAAGGGCATGTTGCTTATCCTGAAAAATGTATCAATCCTGTGCATGATTTTGCACCAGTTTTAAAGCTTTTAGCGGGTTTTGATCTTGATCCTGGAAGTGCTGAATTTAGTCCTTCAAAAATTGTTATTACCGATATTCGCGGAGGTATGGGGGTGTGTAATGTTACGCCAAATGATTTAAAACTTATGTTTAATGTTCGCAATTCCCCCGATACAAGCTTAGAAGATGTAAAAAGTTATGTAGAAAAAATTTGTCATGGTTTAAACTATGAGTTAGAGCTAAAACAATCAAGCGAAGCTTTTTTGACAAATATCGATAATAAAATCGTTCAAAAAATGAATGAAAGCGTTCAAAAAATCACTCATGAAGTACCAGAGCTTAATACCAAAGGCGGTACAAGTGATGCAAGGTATTTTGCAAAATACGGTGTAAAGGTAGTGGAATTTGGGGTTTGTAATGATAGAATTCACGCTATTGATGAAAGAGTAAGTATAGAAGAATTTGAAAAACTTTGCCTTGTTTTTAAAGACTTGATAGAAAATTTTTAAAGGTTTAAAATGATTATCAATGGACAAAAGCTTGAGTTAAAAGAGCTTAAATTTATGGATTTTATTAAAGAAAAAGGTTTTAAAATCGAACTTATCGCTTTAGAATTAAATGGAGAAATCATACCAAAAAGTGAATTTGAAAATTTGATTTTAAAAGAAAACGATAAAGCTGAAATCGTAAGCTTTGTAGGAGGCGGTTGATGAGAGTGAAATTTAATGGCAAAGAACTTGATACAGACTTTAAAACAAGTTTGGAATTTTTTGAAAATATCAGCAAAAATGAAAATGATGTTTGGATTATCAATGGTTTTGCAACAAAAGAGAATATCGCTTTAAACGAAGATGATGAGCTTTTTTGCATAGAAAAAAATACTTTACCTCCAAAAGATGCACTAGATGCTATGATGAGAGCAAGACACACTCCAAAACTTCACGATAAACTTAAAAATGGGCGCGTGGCGGTGTGTGGTTTAGGCGGACTTGGATCACATATAGCGATAAATTTAGCAAGAAGTGGTGTGGGGTTTTTAAAGCTGATTGATTTTGATGTGATTGAGCCTAGCAATTTGAATCGTCAAGCTTACCGTGTAAGTGATTTGGGTAAATTTAAAACCGAAGCTTTAAAGGAGCAAATTAGCGAGATTAACCCTTATATCAGCGTTGAAATTTGCACTTTAAAAATCGATGAGGATAATTTAAAGTCTTTGTTTAAAGATATAGATATAGTTTGCGAAGCCTTTGATGGTGCTATCGCAAAAGCGATGATGGCACAAAATTTTCATAGATTTTACAAAGATAGTATTTTAATCTGTGCTTCAGGGCTTGCGGGCTATGGTGATAGCAACAGCATACAAACAAGAAAAATTGCTAAAAATTTCTATGTATGTGGGGATTTGGTAAATGGTGCTAAGCTAGGAAATGGACTTATGGCGCCAAGGGTAAATATTTGCGCAGGACATCAAAGTAATCTTGTTTTAGAGCTTTTAGCAAATAAGGAGTAAAAATGCAAGAAAATTTAAAAAATGATAAATTAAAAATAGGCAAATACGAGTTTGATTCAAGATTTATTTTAGGTTCTGGAAAATATTCGCTAGAGCTTATAAAATCAGCCATAGAAGAAGCTAAAGCGCAGATTATCACTCTAGCCTTACGCCGTGCAAATACAGGGGAAATTGCAAATATACTTGATTATATCCCTAAAAATATCACACTTTTACCCAACACTTCAGGCGCAAGAAACGCCGATGAAGCCTTACGCATTGCAAGGCTTTCAAGAGAGCTTGGTTGCGGAGAACTTATCAAGATAGAAGTGATAAGCGATAGTAGGTATTTGTTGCCTGATAATTATGAAACGATTAAAGCTTGCGAGCTTTTAGCTAAAGAGGGCTTTACGCCTTTACCTTACATGCATGCTGATCTTTACGCAGCTAGAGCTATGCGTGATGCAGGAGCTGCGGCTATCATGCCTTTGGCAGCACCTATTGGGAGCAATAAAGGCTTATGTGCTAAGGAATTTATACAAATTTTGCTTAATGAAATTGATTTGCCTATTATTGTAGATGCGGGTATTGGAAGTCCTGCACAAGCTTGTGAAGCTATGCAAATGGGAGTAAGTGCGGTGATGGTAAATACAGCTATAGCTGAAGCTAAAGATATAGCCTTGATGGCTAGAGCTTTTTCTTTGGCGGTAAATGCGGGAAGAGCGGCTTTTTTAGCAGGTTTGGCAAGTGTGAGCGAGGCTAAAGCAAGTTCTCCATTAACAGGCTTTTTAAGGGGTTAATCATGCAAGATTATATGCAGCATTTACCTCACATGCAGGAAATAAAAAGCGAAATTTTAAACAAGGTTTTAAGTCAAGTTCAAAACTATGATGAGAGTCAATTTAGCGCTAAAGATGTTAAAAATGCTTTAAATCAAACACATTTAAGCATAGAGCATTTAAAAGCTTTGCTTTCAAGTGCAGCAGAAGATTTCATAGAAGAATTAGCTTTTAAATCCGCTAAAGTCAAGCAAAAATATTTTGGAAATTCTATCTCTCTTTTTACCCCACTTTATTTGTCAAATTATTGTAATTCTAAATGTGTTTATTGTGGTTTTCAAAAAGGTAATAAAATCGCAAGAGCTAAACTAAATGAAGTTGAAATTCACGAAGAAATGCAAGCCATTGCTAAAAGTGGTTTAGAAGAAATTTTAATGCTAACAGGCGAGGGTAGGGAGTTTGCAAGTGTAGAATATATAGCAAATGCTTGCAAGATTGCTAGAGAGTATTTTAAGGTTGTAGGTGTTGAAATTTATCCTATGAATGAAGACGAATATAAAATTTTACATGAAAAGGGTTGTGATTATGTGACTGTTTTTCAAGAAACTTACAATCCTTTAAAATATTCTAAAATTCATTTAGCGGGTGAAAAACGCATTTTCCCTTATCGCTTTAACGCTCAAGAAAGAGCTTTAAAAGCGGGTATGCGTGGAGTGGCTTTTGGGGCGCTTTTAGGCATAGATGATTTTAGAAAAGACGCCCTTGCTACGGCACTTCATGCACATTTTTTACAACAAGCTTATCCTCATGCTGAAATTTCTATTTCGGTGCCTCGTTTAAGACCTATTATCAATAATGCTAAAATTCATCCTAAAGATGTGAGTGAAAAACGCCTTTTACAAGTGCTTTGTGCTTATAGGCTCTTTTTGCCTTTTGCGGGCATTACTATTTCAAGCCGTGAAAGAATAGGTTTTAGAGATGAGGTTATTAAGCTTGGGGCTACTAAAATGAGCGCAGGAGTTAGTGTGGGTATAGGTGAACATAAGGGCGAGAAAAAGGGCGATGGGCAGTTTGAAATTTCAGATGATAGGAGCGTGGATGAAATTTTAACTATGCTTAAAAGATCAAATTTACAAGCTGTGATGAGTGATAGTATCTATGTGGGATAAAAAAATCATTGCTATAAGCGATAGAAAATGTGTAGAAATAGACTTCTTAAAGCAGATTGAAAAACTTGCTAAGGCTAAGGTAGATGCTATAGTTTTAAGAGAAAAAGATTTAAGCGAATTTGAGTATTATGACTTAGCAAAAGAAGTTTTAAGCATTTGTGCAAAGCAAAAAGTGACTTGTTTTTTGCATTTTTTTGATAGGGAGTGTTTAAAATTAGGACATCGTTATTTTCACGCACCGCTTTCTTTGCTAAGAAAAGAGCCTAAATTAGTAAAATATTTTCATGTACTTGGTACTTCAGTCCATAGCAAAGAAGAGCTTTTAGAGGCGATGAGCTATAAGGTAAATTATGCTTTTGCAGGGCATATTTTTGAAAGTTCTTGCAAGGTGGGTTTAGAGCCTAAAGGGCTTGATTTTTTAAAATCCTTGCTTGAATTTAGTCAAATACCACTTTATGCTATAGGCGGTATCAATGCTCAAAATATAGAAAATTTTAAAGATATAAATATAGCAGGCGTTTGTATGCGTGAAATTTTAATGAAAGAAAAAGATTTAAAAACATATATCCAAGTTTGCAAAGAAAGATTATCTCATGAGTAGTATTCAAAAAAAGATTTTTTGGCTTAATTTTTTCATCGTTGTGATTGTAGCTTTTAATCTACGTGCTCCTATTACGGCTATAGGACCTATGATAGATGTGATCAAAGATGCGTATGGGTTAAATTCTACTTTTGCAGGAGTGCTTACAAGTTTGCCTTTGATAGCCTTTGGAAGTATTTCTTTTATAGTGGGATATTTTTCACCCATTAGAGCGATTATCGTGGGGATTTTTTTAATCTTTATTGGCGAAATTTTGCGTTCTTATACAGGGATATATGGCTTATTTTTGGGTATGTTAGGCATAGGTTGTGGTATAGCAATCGCTAATGTTTTATTGCCTAGTTTTATTAAAGAGAAATTTCCTAAAAAAATAGCAAGTATGATGGGGGTTTATAGTCTTATTTTAAGCATTTCTTCTATAGTAGGTGTTGCTTTGACTATACCTTTGCTTAGCGTGTTTGATTTAGCAGGTGCTATGTTTTTTTGGGCGATTTTTTCTTTTATAGCTTTGGTGGTTTATTATCCTCAAGCTAAAAATGGTAGATTTTTTCGTGCCAAGAAAAAAAGTTCTAAAAAAATCAATCTTTTTACAAATGCAACCACTTGGAAGATCACTCTTTTTATGGGATTTCAAAGTTTTTTAGCTTATTCTTTGTTTTTTTGGTATATTCAAATCGTTGTAGAAAAAGGTTTTGATAAAGAATTCGCTACAAATATGGTTCTTTTTGCTCAGCTTGTTGCAGCCCCAGTGTCCCTTTTTGGCCCATTGCTTTTAGGAAAATTAAGGCAAAAATTACATACTCCTTATATAGCAAGTTTATGTAGTATGTATGTAATCGCTTTTGCCATGCTTTTTGTTTTTGATAGTAAAACTTCTATTATTATTAGTGCTTTTATCATGGGCTTTCCATGGGGTGGGGTTTTTGGTATTGCATTGCTTTTTATCGCACAAAAAAGTTCAAATACCCAAGTAGCAGCAAAGCTTTCTGCTTTAGCTCAAGGTTTTGGGTATTTAATCGCAGCACAAGGGCAGTGGATTATAGGCTTTTTACATGATAAATTTGAGAATTTTTCACTTGCTATTTTGATGTTGATTTTTGTAGGGATTTTGGTAAATATCTTTGGATATTTATCGTATAAAAGCCAAGTTATCAGATAGTGCTTTTTCTAGTAAAATATCCCCACCATTTTTTTGTGCTATATTTTGCAATCTTGTGGAAATATCTTCTAAGTTAAGTTTTAACATTGCTTTGAAAAAATCATCAAGATTGATCGAATCTTGCGTGAAAATTTGACATAAAGCTTGATCTTGTAAAAATTTAGCATTAAAGTATTGATGATTTTTAGCTGCATGAGGATAAGGTATGAAAATAGCAGGCAAGGTGTTAGCACAAAGTTCAAAAAGGGTGCTTGCACCTGCTCTTGATATAGCTAGATCTGCATTTTTCATTTTTTCTTCCAAATTTGAACTAAAGTCAAAAACATCAGCTTGGATATTTAAGCTTTGGTAGTGTTTTTTGCATTTTTCAAAATCATTTTTTCCACATTGATGGATGATTTTGATATTTTGTTCTTGAAGCTTTGGGGCGAGATTTAAAGCTAGTTCGTTTATAAAACTAGCTCCTTGTGATCCTCCTAGGAAAATAATATTTTTTAATTCTGTGCGAGTCCTAGCATTATCAAAAAATTTATTTGCCACAGGATAAGGACTAAATTCTTTTTCAAAGGCGCTAAAAAATTTTGTAGCGAAAGGTTTTAAAAGCATGTTTAAAGAGCCACTTTTTGAATTTTGCTCGTGTATAAAAAGAGGCAAATGTGAGAATAAAGCCGCAAAAGATGCAGGAGCTGCACTATATCCACCTACACTAAAAACGGCTTGGATGTGGTATTTTTTAAAAATTTCTCTACAATCTTTGGAGAGTTTTAAGGTGTGGAGTAAAGAACTAATTTTGCCAAATTTGTTTTGATTAACCACTCCTTTAGAGCTTAAAAAAAATTTTTCCTTAAAACGTACTTCATTTTCAAACCAAGCTTTATCTTGACCATTTTGACTACCTATGTATACACATTCTATATTTTTTTTAATCGCACTTTCTAATAAGCAACGCACTATGGCCAAATGTCCTCCAGTTCCGCCACCTGTTAAAGCTATTGTCATAATTTAACCTTTTTTGAAATCATTAATACATATCCTATACCTATACAAATTGCCCACATTGAACTTCCTCCATAACTTAAAAGTGGAACAGCCACACCTTTTAGTGGAGTAAGAGAAATAATACCAAAAGCATTCATAAAAAAGGAAAAAAGTAAAAGTAAGGCTATGCCTGAACAGAAAATAAAATCTTGTTTAGCTTCGCATCTTCCTGCAATTCTAAAAATTCTTAAAATCATCCAAAGATAAATATAACAAATAACTCCAAGACCCAAAAGTCCTATTTCTTCAGTAATTCCTGAAAGAATAAAGTCAGTATGTACTTCACTTAAAAAGCCTAATTTAAAAGTTCCAAGTCCTAAGCCTTCGCCAAACATTCCTCCATGGGCTATAGCATTTAAAGAGTGCGAAATCTGATAAGGTTCGCTGTTGCTACTTACTCTTAAAGCATTTGCCAACCAATCAGGAAGCATAGGTAAAAAAGCATCTTGTATATTCCCCCACCAAGAAGCAATTCTTTGAATTCTTCTTTGATTACTAGAAATTACCATTATACCTATCATCATAATGATTAAAGTTCCAAAAGCAAAAAGTCTTTTACTAGCTCCTGCAAAAAAAGCTAAAGCTAGAATTAAAAAGAAAGAAATTATACTTTGTCCTAAATCGTTTTGAGTGATATAAATATATCCTATAACTATAGAAGCTAAGATACAATAAGGCAGAAGAATTAGAGCCTCGTGTCTGATAGCTTTTTTGCTATCATCAATACGCCTTGTATAGCTCCATGCTAAAAAATAAATCAATCCTATTTTAAAAAATTCCACAGGAGAGATAGAGAGTGGGCCTAAGCGTATCCAGCGTTTAGCTCCTCCGCTAGCTGTTGCTAGTGCAGAAGGTAAAAATGGTAAAATGATGATAAAGATAAAAGAAACAATCAAAATAGCTAAAATAATTTTTTTAGAAAGTGCTTTATCAGGATCCAAACGAGAAATAAAAAACATTATAAGTATGCCACTAATTCCAAAAAAAAGCTGACGAATAAAAAAATGAAACTCGCTATAGTCAAGAAAAAGAACAGTAAAAGCTGTAAGAGAGTATGAAAATACTATTCCTATGGTGATTAAAATACAACTTAAATAAAATAATCTTTTATCAGCAACCATTATAATTATAACTTTTCTTTATTGGAATTAAAATTTTAAAAAGTTTTATTATAACTAAAATAAATTAAATTTTTTGCTAAGTTTTTGTAAGGAAAATTTGCTAAAATTAACAATAAAAATATAACAAAAAAGGCAAATTATGAATCAAATCCATAAAATTCTCATAGCAAATAGAGCTGAAATAGCTGTTAGAGTAATCCGTGCTTGTAGAGATTTACATATTAAAAGTGTTGCAGTTTTTACAGAGCCTGATCGTGAATGTTTGCATGTAAAAATCGCAGATGAGGCATATCGCATAGGAACGGATGCTATAAGAGGATATTTAGATGTTGCTCGTATTGTCGAGATTGCTAAGGCTTGTGGTGCTGATGCAATCCATCCTGGTTATGGATTTTTAAGTGAGAATTACGAATTTGCTAAGGCTTGTGAAGATGCTGGAATTATTTTTATAGGTCCAAAATCTGAAGTAATTCATAAGATGGGAAATAAGAATATCGCTCGTAAGTTAATGGCTAAAAATGGTATACCTATTGTTCCAGGGACTGAAAAATTAAATTCCTATAGCATGGAAGAAATTAAAATTTTTGCTGAGAAGATTGGTTATCCTGTTATTTTAAAAGCTTCAGGTGGTGGAGGTGGACGCGGAATTCGCGTTGTTCATAAAGAACAAGATCTTGAAAATGCTTTTGAATCTTGCAAAAGAGAAGCTTTAACATACTTTAATAATGATGAAGTATTTATGGAAAAATATGTAGTTAATCCTAGGCATATAGAATTTCAAATTTTAGGAGATAACTACGGAAATATTATCCATCTTTGTGAAAGGGATTGCTCTATCCAAAGAAGACATCAAAAGGTAATTGAGATAGCACCTTGCCCTGGAATTTCAGATAATCTTAGAAAAACCATGGGTGTTACAGCTGTGGCAGCTGCTAAGGCTGTAGGTTATACAAATGCTGGAACTATAGAGTTTTTGCTTGATGATTATAATCGCTTTTATTTTATGGAAATGAATACAAGAATTCAAGTTGAACATCCAATTACTGAAGAAATTACAGGTATTGACCTTATTGTAAGACAAATTCGTATTGCAGCAGGAGAAATTTTGGACTTAGAACAAAGCGATATTAAACCTAGGGGTTTTGCTATTGAAGCTAGAATTACTGCTGAAAATGTATGGAAAAATTTTATTCCAAGTCCTGGAAAAATAGGAGAATACTACCCAGCTCTTGGACCATCTGTTAGGGTTGATAGTCATATTTATAAAGACTATACTGTGCCGCCTTATTATGATTCCATGCTTGCAAAGCTTATTATTAAAGCAACCAGTTATGATTTAGCGGTTAATAAACTTGAGCGTGCTTTGAAGGAATTTGTGATTGATGATATTAGAACAACGATACCATTTTTAATTGCCATTACAAAAACAAGAGAATTTAGAAGAGGGTATTTAGACACCTCTTTCATAGAAACACATATGCAAGAATTATTAGAAAAAACAGAAGATCGTCATCAAGAAAACAAAGAAGAAGTTATAGCTGCAATAGCTGCTACGCTTAAAAAAATACGAGAAAGTAGAGAATAATAGATGGATTTTTTAGACAGTCTTAAAAGTATTAAAAAAGAAATGCAAGCTAACGCCAATACTCCAAAATTAGCGAAGAAATCAAGCAAGAGTGGTGCAAGTGTAAAAAATTTAGAAAAACTAGCTAAAGATATTCGCGAAAAAAATCAAGAAGCAAACATAGATAAGGAAATGCAAGAAATTTTCTTAAAGCAAGAAAAACTACAGGATGAATTTTCCGGATTTATCAAAAATGCAGATATTAAGAAAATTTAATGCTTGAGATTGGTTTTTGTACTCTTGAAGATCAGTGTCCTTACTTAAAAGATAAACGATCAAGAATAGAGTATAAATACATTGAAAATTGCCCTAAAGAAATCAATAATGGGCTAATAAAACGAGGTTGGCGTCGTTTTGGTAGGTATTTTTCACGCCCTATTTGTAAAGATTGTGATGAATGTTTAAGTCTTAGAATTTTAGTTAATGAATATAATTTTTCAAAAAGTGAAAGAAGGGTTATAAATAAAAATATTAACACCAAAGTTATGCTTAGAACACCCAATTTAAGCAATGAACATTTGTTTTTATATGATAAATACCATCGTTTTATGGAAGAAAAAAAGAACTGGAAGCGTTATGATTTAAGCTTTAAGCAGTATTATAATCTTTATGTCGATGGTTTTATGAATTTTGGATATGAGCTTGCATTTTATATAGAAGATAAGCTCGTTTGTGTTGATTTGATTGATATTTTAGAGGATGGAATTTCAAGCATTTATTGTTTTTATGATCCTGATTTTTCGTATTTTTCTTTGGGTAAATTTTCTTTGCTCAATGAAATACAAATAGCTAAAAAAATGAACTTAGATTATATTTATCTTGGGTATTTTGTAAAAAAGTGTCAATCTTTATCTTATAAAGCCGATTATACACCCAATGAAATTTTAAAAGGCACTAAAGAGCTTTTTGAAAATGAGGTTTTATGGGAGAAATAGATGCAAATCGTGCAAACTTTAGAAACTATCAATGTTAATACAGATGATATTAGCGTATTTCAGTATTTTAAAGACTTGATTACCAAAAATTTCACAAAGGTCATAGGACGAAAAAATAAAATTTTTTCTTTTTTTGAAGAAAATGAAATTCCACAGCGTCGTTATTTCTTAAAAGTTTTAGATCAAAAATATCGCAAAAGTACAAATGAAGGTATAGAGAATTTACAAGATGCTCATTTTAAAACTTTTAGATTAAATTTTGAGCAAAATAATATGCTTAAGCCTATGTTGTTTATCAAGATTGATTTTGCTGCGGGTAGAATTTTGATGAAGTTAAGCTCTAATGAAAAATTATTTGTTACCTATATAAGAAATTATTTTCAAGATCATAATATAGAATATAATGAAATGACAAATATTCTAATTTTAGAATATAAAAACGAGAATACTCTTGAACTTTTTGAAGCTTTTGCAGATGAGAGCGAGCATTTAAAATATTGCGTGAATTTTGAAGTTGACCGAGAAGAGTATAAAAAATTTCGCCAAAATATTCACAATAAAGAAAATATGAAATGGAAATTTAATGCTTTAGCTAAGCTTTTTAGTAATTATTTTAATACTTTAGAATGTACTCCGCAAAATGATCTTAGTGAAATCAGACAAAAATATTTGATTTTGGTAAAACTTTATCATCCTGATTTTCATCAAGGAAAAAGTGCAATAGAAAAAGCTTACGCAAGAGAACAGTTTGAAAAAATACAAATCGCCTATGATAACTTAAAAGCACTTTATAAGAATAATACTTAAAAAAATTAAATTAATCATTTTGGTTAATTTAATTTTTCTCTCTCATAAATTTTTCTTAATTTGTTATCTAGTTTAAAACAAAATTTAAAAAGTGCAGGTACTACGAGTAAGGTAAGCAAAGTCGAACTTATAAGCCCAAAGATAATGGCTATTGCCATAGGAGAATTAGCTTCATAGCCCGCACCCCTTGAAAGAGCGAGTGGGAGCATAGCAAAAATCATAGCAAAAGTTGTCATCAATATAGCCCTTAAGCGTGATTTTCCAGCGATTAAAAGAGCTTTATCGGGATCTAAACCTTCATGACATTTTTTATTAGCTACATCCACAAGCAAAATAGCATTTTTCCCCACCATACCAAAAAGTAAGATGATGGCAATAAGTACAAAAAGCGAAAAATTATGCCCCGTGATAAAAAGCCCTATAGAAGCTCCGCCAAAGGCTAAAGGCATGGTTATCATGATGATTAAAGGCAGAATAAAACTTTCATAAAGTGCGGCTAAAACAAGATAAATTAAAACAAAAGCAAGTACTACTGCCATAGCAAAACCTTGCACGGTTTCACCTAAAAGATTGATAAAGCCTGAAAAAGCATAGCTAAGACTTGCATTATTATTTAAAATTTTATCCATATTATCTAGTAAAAGTTTTTGCACCGCTCCTAAGGAAAGATCATTTACTCCAGCTGTGATTTTCACAGAGCGGTTTTTATTGTAACGATTGATAGTTTTTAAATCCTTACTGTATATAAAATCCACCACGCTTGAAAGTTCTAAATTTACACCTTGGTTGTTTTTAATACTAATGCGTTTTAAAGCTTCTATGTCTTTTTTAAATTCTGGAGCAAAACTTAGGATAATATCATCTTTTGAATTGCCTCTATCCATACTTCCTACGCTAAGTTGCGAAAAAGAATACCCTAAAACCCCAGCGATATATTCAGGATTGACATCTAAAAGTTTAGCTTTTTCTTTGTTGATGTGTAAGGCTACTTCATCTTTTGTAGCATTAGCATTGTCGCTTATATCTACAATGCGTGCATTAGTGCCTAAAATTTCTTTTGCTCGAGAAGCAGCTTCTTTTAGAGTGTTTAAATCATCTCCTAAGATTAAAAACTGCACGGGATCATCAATGCCTGCACCCTCTATCTTTGGAAGTTCTAAAATTTTGATTTTTAAACTTTCATCTTGAAATTTTTGACGATATAAACTTACTATAGCACTTTGTCTTAAATTTCTTTCGTCTAAATTTTTAAGTTTAACATAAATTTTAGCCTTTGTAGCATCTTTGGCATCATCATAGCCTACAAGTAAAAAAGCGTATTTGACATTGCTATCATTTTTGATTTTTTCAAGCAAATTTAAACTTTTTTCTTTCATGGCTTCTAAACTTAAATCCTTTTTGCTTTCAAGTAAAACTTGAATTTCGCTATCATCTTCCATAGGTAAAAAATCAAGTCCTATACGGGTAGCTAAAGCAAAAGAAAGCCCTACAAAAACAAGAGTGGCTAGGATAAATTTTGCTTTATTTTGTAAAATTTTATAGAGTAAATTTTCATACTTTTGCTCTATTTTTTCAAAAAAAACTTCTGTTTTTTCATAAAACTTACTTTCTTTTGGATTTAAAAATCTTGCTCCAATACTAGGTATTAAAAATACAGAAACCAAAAAGCTTATCACTATCCCACTTGCAACGCTTATGCCTAAGGCATTGAAAAAAAGCCCTGGTATAGAGTTCATATAAGAAATAGGGATAAAAACACAAAGTAAAACTATACTGATGCTTAAAACGCTAAAACCTATTTCGTTGATACCTAAAAAAGCAGCTTGTAAAGGCGGATAAGTTTTTAGTTTTTTAGCAATATTTTCAATCACTACTATAGCATCATCGATAAAAATTCCTATGCTTAAGGTTAAAGCTATGAAAGTTAAGCGGTTTAAATCATAGCCTAAAAGATCGATAATAAAAAAAGTTGAAATGATAGAAGTAGGTATAGCTATGCAAGCAATGAGAGTTGCACTTAAATTTCTTAAAAATAAAAATACAATTACAAGGGTTAGAAAAATCCCCAAAACCATATCAAAAATCACTTGAGAAAGATGCTTGTGGATATTTAAGCTTTTATCGTAAAGCACATTAATGCTTATATCTTTTGGAATTTGTTTTTCTAAAATAGGCAAGGCATTTTTGACATTTTTAATCATTTCAAGGGTGTTATAATTTGTGATTTTTCCGAGTTCTAAAAGCACCCCTTCTTTACCTTCGTATAAAGCACTTTGTTTTTCATCTTCATAAAGGCTTGAAATATTAGCAATATCGCTTAAAAATACTCCTGTTTTTATGCGAAGATTGCTAAGTTCTTCTAAATTTGTGGCTTCAAAATAGCCTTTGATGATATAGTTATCTCGATTGTTATTAAGTTCGCCTAGGGCTTGTTTAAAATTTTGACTTTTGATGATATTTGCTACATCAAGGGCGTTAAGATTGTATTTTCTAAGTTCATTTGGTTTTAATTCTATGCGAATTTGGGGTTCTAAAAAACCCTTAGCTTCGATTTTACCTACTCCTTTAACTCTTTGCAAAAAAGGTTTTATTTTATCATTGATTTCGCGCATGAGTTGTAATTTATCTTTAGAATATAAAAAAAGCGAAATAGCAGAACCAGAATCTGAGCTGATTTTTTCAATTTCAGGCTTAGAAGGTAGGCTTAAAGTTCCTATTTTATCACGCACATCATTAGCAGCTACTTCAAGATTTTTACCTAGTTTAAACTCGACTACACTCACACTAAAATTATCATACGCAGCTGAGGTTATGGTCTTTACTCCATCAATCTCACTTAGAGCATTTTCTATTTCTTTAGTGATTTTTGATTCTACGAAATTTAAATCCCCATTTACCTTGCTTGTAATCTTTATAAGAGGTATGGAAACATTAGGAAATAAATTTACACTCATGCTAAAAGCAGAGATTAGCCCAAAAATCATAAGAGCTAAGAAAAACATTAGCACAGTAATTGGTCGGTTTATAGCTAGTTTAAACATTTTTAATCTTTAGTGATGATTCTACCTTCGCCAAAAAGCCCTGGTGTTAAATTTGTAGTTTGCACTTCAGCATAAATTTTTCTTGTTTTTACTTCTATACTTGGATAGATAAGGCTGATTTTTCCTTTCAATTCTGCACCATTTTGATCGATTTTGTAAAAGAAATCATCGCCTAATTTAACTTTATCTTTGTATTTTTCATCAAAACTTAAAATCAGTTTGCTTTGTGGATAGGAAAAAATTTCTATTAAAGGTTGAGCTACTCCTCCTACTCCTTCACCCACTTGTATAAATTTATTTGCGATAATAGCATCATAAGGTGCGCGCAATTCTTTTTTTGTCATGATATTTTTATAATAAGCTATATTGATTTTTGCTTTGTTTAAATTTAAATTAGCTGCATCAAACTTAGCTTTCATATCTTCATAGCTTTGTTTGTCTATAACATTTTCTACAGCTTTGATTTTTTGCATTTTGCTTTTGGTATTTTCGTATTCTACAAGAGCAAGTTGATAAGAATTTTGGGCATTTTGAAGAGCTATTTTTTCACTTTCTTGATCAAGAGCAAGTAAAAGTTCTCCTTTGCTGACTTTTTGTCCAATTTCTACAGGAATTTTTTGAACTAAACCTATGCTTTCAAGGGCAAGTTTACTTTGTTTTGATGCTTCTACATTGAAACTTGCATAAATTTCTTCGCCAAAGGCGCAATTAAAAGCAAGAAGTAAAAATAGAATTTTTTTCATTCTTTAACCTTTGAATTAAGATCTATACCTGCATTAAAATAATAATTTGCTTTAGTAATTTCAAATTCATTTTTAGCAAGCTCTAAATCGCTTTGTGCTTTAAATTTAGCCTCTAAAGCTTGAAGATATTCCACATAAGAAACAAGTCCTGCTTGGTATTTTTTATCTACACTTTCAAAAGCTAAATTTGCAGCATTTAAGCTAAGATTAAGAGCTAAAATTTGTTCTTGTAAAACTTTTAAACTTTTGTCTAAATAATTTAATTCTTCTTTATTTTTTCTCTCACTAAACCTTGCGTTTGCATTGGCTATTTGAACGTTTAAACGCTCTTTTTCAACTTCTTTAGCCCTTGCATTGAAATCAAAAATTTTCCATTCCATACCTAAAATAAACTGATTACCTTGAGAATATTTTTCTAAGAATTGATCCGCTAAATTTGCAAAAGGAGCCGGAACTTTTGGATTATAATTGTTTTTATAAAAGTTAAAATTATCTTGAATATAAAATTTTGGAAAATATTCAGCTTTTGCTAAATTTACACTTTCTTTAGCAAGATTGATTTGTTCTTTAGCTATCATTACTTCATAGTTTTGACTTTTTTCTTGTTGCGGATTTTCTAAAAAAGCATTCCCTTGCACTTTAAAATCTGTATCGCTTAAAATTTTAATCTCTTTTTGTATATTGGCAAGTTTTAATTCATTTTGACTGAGCTCTAATAAGCTTAAATGATATTTGGCTTTAATGCTTTCAAGTTCATGTTTAGGGCTAAGTCCTGCATCGTAAAATTTTTGCAATCTTTCAAAAGTTGATTTTAAAAAAGCTACTTTTTGTTGATTGGCTAGTAAAATTTTTTCAAGACTTAGGGTGTTAAAATAAAGTGTGATTGCATTTAAGGCAAGGTAATTTTTGCTTTGTTCTTTGTCTAAAAGGCTTAATTTTTCTTTGCTTTCTAAAGCCCTTAAATTGGCCTCTCTAGAACCCCCATCAAAAAGCAAAAAATTAAGAGAAACTTTAGCAAATAAACTTTCTTGTGGATCGATAATGAAGCGATCTTTATTGTTGGCTACATAAGCTGAGTTTAGACCAAGAGAGGGTAGGTAATTTCTAAAAGCTTGTTCTTTGTCCAAATTTGCTTGTTCGCTTTGCATTTGTTTAATGAGATAGGATTCGTTATTTTGACTTAGTGCTATAAATTCGTGCAAATTAGAAGCTAACATTGCTAAGGGATAAAGAGCTAAAAACATAGCTGATTTTAAATATTTTTCAAACATTTGATATTTTAGTATGCTTTATATAAATTTCAATTGAAGTTTTTTATATAAAATAAAATTTATTTGTTTTAAACATAAATTTTGTTAAAATCCTAGCTTTAAAATTTTATATTTAGGATGAAATTTTGTCGGTAAAAAATATTAGAAATTTTTCTATTATAGCTCATATAGATCATGGAAAATCTACTCTTGCAGATAGGATTATTAGCGAGTGTGGCGCTATTAGTGATAGGCAGATGAGTTCACAAGTTATGGATACTATGGATATAGAAAAAGAGCGTGGTATCACTATAAAAGCACAATCGGTGCGTTTAAATTATAAATTTAATAACGAAAATTTTGTTTTAAATCTTATTGATACTCCTGGCCATGTGGATTTTTCTTATGAAGTGAGTCGTTCTTTGGCAAGTTGTGAAGGGGCTTTACTTGTAGTAGATGCTTCTCAAGGTGTTGAAGCACAGACTATAGCTAATGTTTATATAGCGCTTGAAAATAATCTTGAAATCATTCCTGTGATTAATAAAATCGATTTGCCTAATGCTGATATTGAAAAAGTCAAGCATGAAATCGAGCATATTATAGGTATAGATTGTAAAGACGCCATTTGCGTGAGTGCAAAAACAGGAGTGGGTATAAAAGAGCTTATAGAAACAATTATTACTAAAATCCCTGCACCAAAAACAGATGATGAAGCTCCTACTAAGGCTTTAATTTATGATTCTTGGTTTGATAATTATTTGGGTGCTTTGGCTTTAGTTAGGATTTATGAAGGAAGTATTGCTAAAAATGATGAAGTTTTAGTCATGAGTACGGATAAAAAACATATAGTTCAAGATCTTTTTTATCCTCATCCTTTAAGCCCAATTAAAACTCAATCTTTACAATCAGGTGAAGTAGGCGTGGTGGTTTTAGGGCTTAAAACTGTAGGTGATGTACAAGTAGGCGATACTATTACTTTAGTAAAAAACAAGGCTAAAGAAGCCATAGGCGGTTTTGAAAAGGCTAAAGCTTTTGTCTTTGCAGGACTTTATCCTATAGAAACGGATAAATTTGAAGATTTAAGAGATGCTTTAGATAAGCTAAAACTTAACGATAGTTCTATTACCTATGAGCCTGAAACTTCTTTGGCTTTAGGCTTTGGTTTTAGGGTAGGGTTTTTAGGACTTTTACACATGGAAGTGATCAAAGAAAGACTTGAAAGAGAATTTAATCTTGATTTAATTGCTACAGCTCCAACTGTGACTTATGAAATTTATCAAACCGATGGAGAACTTGTTAAAATTCAAAATCCTAGCGAGCTTCCTCCTGTTAATAAAATCGATCATATAAAAGAGCCTTATGTTAAAGCCACTATCATTACTCCAAGTGAATTTTTAGGGAATTTAATCACTCTTTTAAATCGCAAAAGAGGAGTGCAGGTTAAAATGGACTATATCACACCTGAGCGTGTTTTGCTAGAATATGATGTACCTTTAAATGAGATTGTGATGGATTTTTATGATAAATTAAAGTCCTTAACAAAAGGCTATGCGAGTTTTGATTATGAACCTATAGAATTTAGAGTAGGGGATTTGGTAAAACTTGATATTAAAGTGGCGGGTGAAAATGTTGATGCGCTAAGCATTATCGTGCCTAATGAGAAAGCACAAGGTAAAGGAAGAGAGCTTGTTAGCGCTATGAAAGAAATAGTTCCTAGACAGCTTTTTGAAGTGGCCATTCAAGCAAGTATTGGAAATAAAATCATCGCAAGGGAGACTGTTAAATCCATGGGTAAAAATGTGACAGCAAAATGCTATGGTGGGGATATTACTAGAAAAAGAAAGCTTTTAGAAAAGCAAAAAGAAGGTAAAAAAAGAATGAAAGCTATAGGTAAGGTAAATTTACCTCAAGAAGCTTTTTTGAGTGTTTTAAAGATAGATTGATGATAAATTTAAAACTTGGCTTGAAATTTGCTTGTATTTTTAATACAATTTTAAAATAATTTTCTAAGGAGAAAAAATGTTTAAAAAATTTTTGATTTTTATAGCGCCTATTTTATTTTTGAGTGCTTGTGCAACTAAACAAGATACTTTTGCTCAAGTTAATCAAATTTCTAGAAATTCTCAATGCAGTTCTTGCGAAAGTCCTGATGGCTTTGAAGCAAAGATTAAAGGACTTTTATACATTAGCGATGTTGGAATTCAATGTTGTGCCAATAAACGCACTTTAGACACTGGTATTGCTTTAAAAAAGGTTTATTTGCATAGATTTTATGATTTAAAAGAAGGACAAAAAGTTTTAAATGCTAAAGGGAAAAAGTTATTTGTTGATGTGAATTTTAATGCGGTATTTTATACTTATTTAAAACAAGAACTTGAAGCTAGAGGAATAGTTGTGCTTGACAATAACGATCAAAATTCACCTTATGTGAGTAAGATTGATTTAGAATTTATATCTTATGGAGCAACTCAAGATACTACAGGATTACATTCAAAACTAGTAGGAGTTTTACAAGTTAGCGATATAAACAAAAATAAGAAATTTACAATCCGCACCAAGCAAGATGTACAAGGTTTCGATGATCTAAAAGAAACAACTTTTTATACTCATTTGTTAATAAAACAAATGGCAAATAAAGCAGCTAGTTTAATCTCTGAACTTTGAGGTGTATAAATTGCGGAGCTTTTGCTCTGCTTTGCTTTTGTGATTTATGTGAGCTAGAGCTTTCTGAATTTTCCTTAAATGTAAGAAAGCTTGATAATAATTTCAAAGTCTATTCTTTTTATAAATACCATGAGATACAACACTTGCTTCACTCTAAACATTATTTTTATGGTTATTTCGTTTATAAAATGCTTGCTAAATTAAGTTTTGCAAAATTTAAAGATTTTTTTGATCCTAGAATGACAATTAATGTTATAGCTTTAGATGATAAGGTTGAAGATATGCTTTATTCACATTCTGCTATTTTAGCTAGATATCTTAAAACAAAATTTGTAAAACCTGTTTTTAATATTTTAAAAGCACAAAATCATATTAAATATTCTGGAAAAAGTTTAGAATTTCGTCAAAAACATAAAAGAAATTACAAACTCTTAAAAACCATTCACGAACCTGTAATTTTAGTAGATGATATTGTAACGACTGGTTCTAGCCTTTTGGAAGCTAAAAAAGTTTTAGAAGAAAATAAAATTTCTGTACTTTTTGCTCTTGTTTTAGCTGATGCAAAAGTTTAATATGCTATAATCAAAACTTTGAACTAATAGAAGGATTTTTATGGAGAATATTTTTAGCAAAGATTCTGATATTGAACTTGTAGATATAGAAAATTCTATAAAAAGTAGTTATTTAGACTATTCTATGAGTGTTATTATAGGTCGTGCTTTGCCTGACGCAAGAGATGGTTTAAAGCCTGTTCATAGAAGAATTTTATATGCTATGCAAAATGACGAGGCAAAAAGTAGGACAGATTTTGTCAAATCAGCCCGTATAGTGGGTGCTGTTATAGGTCGTTATCACCCACATGGAGATACAGCAGTTTATGATGCTTTGGTTAGAATGGCTCAAGATTTTTCTATGAGATATCCAAGTATTACAGGACAAGGCAACTTTGGATCTATAGATGGCGATAGCGCTGCTGCGATGCGTTATACTGAAGCAAAAATGAGCAAACTTTCTCATGAACTTTTAAAAGATATAGATAAAGATACGGTCGATTTTGTTCCAAATTATGATGGTTCAGAAAGTGAACCTGATGTTTTACCTTCTAGGGTTCCAAATTTATTACTAAATGGTTCAAGTGGTATAGCTGTAGGTATGGCGACAAACATCCCACCTCATAGTTTAAATGAGTTGATAGATGGAATTTTATATTTGCTTGATAATAAAGATGCAAGCTTAGAAGAGATTATGCAGTTTATCAAAGGTCCAGATTTTCCAACAGGTGGAATAATTTATGGTAAAAAAGGTATTATAGAAGCTTATCGCACAGGGCGTGGTCGCGTGAAAGTGCGCGCTAAAACTCATATTGAAAAAAAGACAAATAAAGATGTTATTGTTATAGATGAGCTTCCTTATCAAACCAATAAAGCTAGACTTATAGAGCAGATTGCAGAGCTTGTTAAAGAAAAGCAAATTGAAGGAATATCTGAAGTAAGAGATGAGAGTAATAAAGAAGGAATCCGCGTTGTTATAGAGCTTAAACGTGAGGCTATGAGTGAAATTGTTTTAAATAATCTATTTAAATCTACCACTATGGAAAGTACTTTTGGTGTGATTATGTTGGCAATTCACAATAAAGAACCTAAAATTTTCTCTTTGTTAGAACTTTTAAATCTTTTCTTAACCCATAGAAAAACAGTTATTATTAGAAGAACGATTTTTGAACTTCAAAAGGCAAGAGCAAGAGCTCATATTTTAGAAGGTCTTAAAATTGCACTTGATAATATAGATGAAGTGATTGCTTTAATTAAAAACAGTTCTGATAATAATACCGCAAGAGATTCTTTGGTAGCTAAATTTGGTCTTAGTGAGCTTCAAGCCAATGCTATTTTAGATATGAAACTGGGTCGTTTAACAGGACTTGAAAGAGAAAAAATCGAAAATGAACTTGCAGAATTAATGAAAGAAATTGCAAGACTTGAAGAAATTTTAAAAAGTGAAACCTTGCTTGAAAATTTAATTCGCGATGAATTAAAAGAAATTAGAAGTAAATTTGATGTGCCACGTATTACTCAAATTGAAGATGATTATGATGATATTGATATTGAAGATTTGATTCCTAATGAAAATATGGTTGTAACTATTACGCATCGCGGTTATATTAAGCGTGTGCCTAGTAAACAATATGAAAAGCAAAAACGAGGCGGAAAAGGAAAATTAGCCGTTACGACTTATGATGATGATTTTATAGAAAGTTTCTTTACGGCAAATACACATGATACGCTTATGTTTGTAACAGATCGTGGACAGCTTTATTGGCTTAAAGTTTATAAAATTCCTGAAGGCTCAAGAACGGCTAAAGGAAAAGCAGTGGTAAATCTTATCAATTTACAAGCTGAAGAAAAAATCATGGCTATTATTCCAACCACGGATTTTGATGAGAGTAAATCTTTATGTTTCTTTACTAAAAATGGTATTGTAAAGCGTACAAATTTGAGTGAATATCAAAATATCAGAAGTGTAGGAGTTAGAGCGATCAACTTGGATGAAAATGATGAGTTGGTAACTGCTATTATTGTTCAAAGAGATGAAAATGAAATTTTTACCAGTGGTGGTGAAGAAAATTTAGAAAATCAAGAAATTGAAAATTTAGATGATGAAAATTTTGAAAATGAAGAAAGTATAAACACACAAGGTAAAATGCTCTTTGCAGTAACCAAAAAAGGTATGTGTATCAAATTCCCACTTGCCAAAGTGCGTGAAATCGGCCGTGTAAGTCGTGGGGTGACGGCTATTAAGTTTAAAGAGAAAAATGACGAATTAGTAGGTGCAGTTGTTGTAGAAAATGATGAGCAAGAAATTTTAAGCATAAGCGCAAAAGGTATAGGAAAACGCACCAATGCTGGAGAATATAGATTACAAAGCAGAGGTGGTAAGGGTGTAATTTGCATGAAACTTACAGAAAAAACTAAAGATCTTATTAGCGTAGTTATAGTAGATGAAACTATGGATTTGATGGCTCTTACAAGTTCAGGCAAGATGATACGTGTTGATATGCAAAGTATTAGAAAAGCAGGGCGTAACACAAGTGGCGTCATCGTTGTTAACGTGGAAAATGACGAGGTGGTTAGCATCGCTAAGTGTCCTAAAGAGGAAAATGATGAGGATGAGTTAAGCGATGAAAACTTTGGTTTAGATTTGTAATAAGTTTAAAGTTGGAACGCTTATTGCTTTTTATTTTACTAATTACAATATTTTGAAGGTGTAAAAATGAAAAAAATTTATTTTATGCTAGCAATAGCAGGAATTTTCGCTGGTTGTGTACCAAGTGCAAACAGTGCAACTAAAAATTCAAGTGCAAATAGCACTGCTCCATCTCAAGATGTTATCGTGCAAAAAGTCGATAAAGATGATGTGCGTGATATTATCAGAGAAGAAAAAATGTTGGCTCCAGATGCTAGCGAAACGGAACTTAGTTTTACAGCAGTTGGTGAAGGGATTGCTCCGATGAATACAGTTTCTACTGCTCAAGCCCTAGCTTTAGCAAAAAGAGCAGCGATTACAGATGCTTACAGACAGCTTGCAAGTAAGCTTTATGGTGTGAAAGTGAATGGTAAGGATACTGTAAAAGATGCAATGCTTAGAAGTTCAACTATTACTGCGCAAGTAAATGGTTTGATTAAAAATGCAAGTATTATTGATGAGAATTTTAATCAAGGGCTTTATAGAGTAAACTTAGAACTTAAAATCGATGCAGACAAGTGGAAAGAATTGTTTGCTTATTAATCTTTCTTAGCTTTAAGCTTTTTGCCCAAGATGAATTTATTTTTTGGGCAGAGCTTTCTAGTAAAAATTTCATTCTCTTTCATCAAAATCGAAATTTATCCTTAGCAATGACGCAAAGTGAAAATGTTGAAGAACAATGGGTATGTGAAATTTCTTATAGTGATCAAGATTTAAAAGTTTTACCTCGAACTTCTTTAGGATTGATTGATGATAATATGCCAAAAACAATTAAATTTAATTTTTTAAATTCTCATAAAGATGAGTTAAGTGATTGCTTTATAGGAGCTAAAATCAGTGTTAAGGATATTGTTAATACTGACTTATTACGTGCTCAAAGTGAAACCTATGTTAAAATTTTACCCTTGCGTTTTACCGTGGAATTTGGCGAACAAAATGCGATAATTTATTATCTTAAAAAAAAGTAAATTCAAAATTAAGCGCAAATTGGATACTATAGCAGAAATTTTTTAAAAGGTTTAGGATGAATTTAGTCATAGTAGAAGATGATATTAATATGCGTAAATCCTTAGAAATTGCATTAGCAGAGTATGAAGAATTTAATATTAAATCTTATAAATCTGCCACTGAGGCTTTAAAAAAAATAGATGAGAATACAGATTTGATTATTACAGATATTAATATGCCAGGAATTGATGGCATAGAATTTGTTAAAGCCTGTGAAAATAAATATGATTTTATTATTATGACAGGAAATGCTACTTTAAACCGTGCTATAGAAGCGGTTCGTTTGGGAGTAAAAGATTTTCTAACCAAGCCTTTTGATGTTGATACTTTAGTCGAGGCTATTAAGCGTGCTAAAATCATAAGAGAAAAAACAGCCGATAAAAAAAGCAAAAAAAATGAAAAAAAAGAAGAAAATAAAGATTTTTTTTCAACTTCTCCTAATTTAGAAAAAACATTAAATTTAAGTCAAAAAGCGGCTAAAACTGATGCCTCTGTAATGTTTTTTGGAGAGAGTGGAGTAGGAAAAGAGGTATTTTCTCGTTATATTCACACTCATTCTAAACGCTCTAATAAGCCTTTTGTTGCTATTAATATGGCAGCCATTCCTGCAAATTTGATTGAAAGTGAGCTTTTTGGTTTTGAAAAAGGTGCTTTTACTGATGCCAATGCAACTAAAATAGGGCTTTTTGAAATGGCTAATGAGGGTACTTTGTTTTTAGATGAAATTGGCGAAATGCCTTATGAAATTCAAGCCAAACTTTTAAGAGCTTTGCAAGAAAAAGAAATCACACGACTTGGAAGTACGAAAAACATCAAAATAGATGTAAGAATTATCAGTGCAACTAATGCAAATTTAGATGAAAAAATAAAAAATGGCGAATTTCGTTCAGATTTATATTATCGTTTAAACACTGTTCCTATTAATATTCCGCCTTTAAGAGAGCGTAAAGAAGAAGTTTTGGGTATAGCTCAAAAGGTTTTAGAAGATACTTGTAAAGAATATGATTTTAAGGAAAAACAGCTCAGCCAAGAAGCTAAAAATGCTTTACTTGAATATGATTTTCCTGGTAATATTAGAGAATTAATATCTGTTGTACAAAGAGCTTGTATTTTAAGTGAAAATGATGAAATTTCAAGTGAAGATTTGTTCTTAGAAGCTAGAAGTATAAAAAAAGATGTAAAGAATTTAGAAAAAGAATTGATTTGTGAAGTTCTTTTAAGTGTAGATTATGACAAGGATCAAGCTTCTCAAATTTTAGGTATGGATATAAAAATTTTAAATGAAAAAATTAAAAAATATCAAATAAAGGATAAGTAATGTCAAAAAAACAAAAAATAGCCATTGTGGGTGCTACTGGTGCGGTTGGGGAAGAGCTTTTAAATGTTTTAGATGAACTTGATTTCCCAGTGGAAAGTATTTTACCTTTAGCAAGTGCAAAAAGTGTAGGTAGTGAAGTAGAATTTAAAGGCAAAGCTTATAAAGTCAAAGAACTTACTGAAAATGTATTTAAAGAAAATCCTATTGATATTGCTTTTTTTAGCGCAGGTGGAAGTGTGAGTGAAAAATATGCTAAATTTGCAGCAGAATCTGGTGCTGTTGTTATTGATAATACAAGTCATTTTAGAATGGAAAAAGATGTTCCTTTGGTGGTTCCTGAATGCAATCCTGAGGATATTAAAGATTGGAAAAAAACAGGGATTATTGCTAATCCAAATTGTTCTACCATACAAATGGTGCAAGTTTTAAAACCTTTAAATGATGCATTTAATTTAAAGCGTGTTGATGTAAGTACCTATCAGGCTGCAAGTGGAGCAGGAAAAGAAGGAATGCAAGAATTGGTCGAAGCCATGCAAAGTTTTTTTGCTTTTAAACTTGATGAGTTTAAATCTCAAACTTTTCCTTATACTTTAGCACTTAATCTTATTCCACAAATTGATGTTTTTATGGATAATGATTACACCAAAGAAGAACTTAAAATGGTCAATGAAACTCAAAAAATTTTACATAAAAATTTAGAAGTTTCAGCAACTTGTGTAAGAGTACCTGTTTTAAGAAGTCATAGCGAAGCCATTACTATGCATTTTGAAAAAGAAATAGATGTAAAAAAAGCTAAAGAAATTTTAGAAAAAGCACCAAGTGTTGTTGTCATAGATGATCCTAAAAATAAAAAATACCCTATGCCTTTAATGACAAGTGATACTAATGAAACTTATGTAGGAAGAATTCGCGCTGATGTGTATGATAAAAAAATACTCCATCTTTGGTGTGTGGCAGATCAAATTCGTGTAGGTGCTGCAACAAATGCTGTGCGTATTGCGCAAAAATGGTTAGAATTAAAAAATAAATAAGGAAAAAAATGTTAGAGAAAATATTTGAATCTTTACTTGTTAGAAGTCGTATTGTTACAATTTTACCCGTAATTTTTGGTTTAATTGGAGCTTTTGTATTGTTTTTTATTGCAAGTTATGATGTTTTAAAAGTTATATTTTATACTTATAATTATTTTTTTGATGCAGGTTCTAATGTGGATTTGCATGAGGATGTGGTGGCTTTAATTATAGGAGCTGTTGATCTTTATCTTATGGCTTTAGTTTTGTTTATTTTTTCTTTTGGAGTTTATGAGCTTTTTATCAGCGAAATAGAAGAATTTAAACAAACAAAACAAAGCAAGGTTTTAGAGGTGCATAGCTTAGATCAATTAAAAGACAAGCTTGCAAAAGTTATCATTATGGTCTTAGTGGTAAATTTCTTTCAAAGGGTTTTGCAGATGAAATTTGCTACTCCTGTGGATATGGCTTTTCTTGCTGGATCGATTTTAGCTCTTTGTGTAGGACTTTATTTTTTACATAAAGGTGGTCATTAACAAGGATTATCTTTTTTTGATATAATCGTTTTTTGTGTTTAAAGAATAAAAATGAAAAAAATATTTTTAATTGGTATGATTTTAAATCATTTTGTTTTTGCAGCTCCGTTAGATGAAGTCTTTAAAGATATAGAAGTTTCAGGGACTGTTCGTTATCGCTATGATATTAAAAAAGAAAAAAAATACAATAAAAAAACACATAGATATCAAAATAAAACACAAACGGAAATTACAATAAAATAAGGAAAATCATGATTATACGATGGTTGTTTATTAGTTCAATATTTGTTGTTGCGCTTTTTGGTATTAACTTGAAATCATTTTTTACTTATACCTTTGATGCAAATAAGCAATATGATATGGAAAAAGCGAAGGCTTTGTATTTTCAAAATAAATGCAATACTTGCCATGGAGATAATGCTGAAAAGAGTGTTATAGGATCTAGAATTTTAAAAGATATGTCTCCTGAGGATATTAAAGGAGCTTTGATAGGTTATACTCTTGATAGTAGTAGCTCTACAACAGCTTCTCAAATGGCTTTTTATGCTAGAAATTTAAGCCACGAGGATATAGATAATATTATTGCTTATATTAAAGGTGGAAATTTTGCTCTTGATTTGCAAGTAAAAGACCTTCTTGAAGAAGAACCTGCGCAAAAAACAAAACATAATATATTTCTAAAATAAAATGTAAAAACTATAATTAAAAGGAATGCTATGAAAAAACTAACTTTAACTTTAAGTGTTTTAACTATGGTAAATTGCTTATATGCTAAGGATATTAATATAGGAGTAGTTTTACCTTTAACTGGAACTGTGGCAGCTTATGGGCAAGATGTTTTTAACGGAATTGAACTGGCTAATAAGCTACAACCAAAACTTTCAAATGGAGATGTTATTAAACTTATCACAATAGATACAAAAGGAGATAAACTTGAAACTTCAAACGGAGTTAATCGTTTAATAGCAACAGATAAAGTCCTTGGGATTATTGGTGAAGCTACAACTCCAAATACCATTCAAGCTATTTCTATAGCAGAAGAGAAAAAAATTCCTCTAATAGCTCCAGTGGCATCTGGAGATAAATTGCTAGATAAAAAGAAATATGCAAGTAGAGTTTGTTTTAAAGACAGTTTTCAAGGAGATAAATTTGCTACTTATGTATCTAAGGATTTAGGGCTTAAAAATGCCGTTATCATCATAGATCAAAGCAATGTTTATTCTTTAGGTTTGGCAAGAGCTTTTGAAAATTCTTTTAAGAATAATGGTGGGAAAATTATAAAAAAACTTGTTATTAATTCAGGAGATAAAGATTTTAGAGCTGTGGTTTCTCAACTTAAGAGTTTAAAGCCTGATTTTGTTTATATGCCTATTTATCATCCTGAAGCTGCTTTAATTGCGAGACAAGCAAGACAAATTGGTTTTGATAAACTTTTAGCAGCAGGAGATGGTGTTAATAATCAAACTTTTATAGATCTTGGCGGAAGTGCTGTTAATGGAGTAATTTTCACTGATAGTTTTGATTATAACAATCCATCTACACAATTAGGAAAAGATTTTGTTGCAGCTTATGAGAAAGTTAAAGGAACAAAAGAACTTCCAGCATTTTCGGCTATGGGTGCTGATGCGTATTTTGTAATGTTGAATGCTATGAATGCTTGCGTTGATAATCTTAGCAGTGAATGTATTAATAGCAAAATTCATCAAACTAAAGATTTTCAAGCTGTTGGTGGTGTGATTAGCATAGATGAAAGCGGTAATGCTATTCGTTCTGTTGTGATTAAAGAAATTCAAAATCAAAAACAAAATTATAAAACAATTATAAATCCATAATTATTAAAATAAAGGTAGAGAATGAAAAAAAGTTTAATTTTAGCAAGTATTCTAAGTTTAAGTTTAAGTGCTGCGGAAGTCAAAATAGGAGTTGTTTTACCGCTTAGCGGAGCTACTGCAGCATATGGACAAAGTGCACTAGAAGGGATTAAACTTGCAAATTCAATGCAATCAACTTTAAGTAATGGAAATAAGGTTTCTCTTGCTATTATTGATACTAAGGGTGATAAATTAGAATCTTCGAGTGGAGCAAATCGTTTAATTTCTCAAGATAAAGTTATAGGTCTTATAGGGGAAATGGTTACTGCTAATACATTGCAAGTTATGCGCGTAGCAGAAGATAATAAAATTCCATTGATCGCTCCTGCTGCAACTGGTGATAGATTGCTTGATAAAAAAATATATTCTTCTCGAGTATGTTTTATGGACAGTTTTCAAGGTTCATCTTTAGCAAAATATGTTTTTTCAAAACTTAATTACAAAAGTGCTGTTATTGTAGTAGATCAAAGCACTGACTATTCCTTAGGTTTAGCAAAAGCTTTTGAAAAACAGTACAAGTCTAATGGCGGTCAAATTCTTAGAATTTTAAGAGTTAATTCAGGTGATAAAGATTTTAGAGCTATTGTAGCTCAAGTTAAAAGTTTAAATCCAGAATTTATTTTTTTACCGCTTTATTATAGTGAAGCTTCTTTATTTGCAAGACAATCAAAACTCGCAGGTTTAAATATTCCTATGGGCTCTGCAGATGGAGTTGCTGATCAAACTTTTATTAGTTTAGCTGGAGATGCAAGCGAGGGTTATATTTTCACAGATAGTTTTGATGCTAATAATCCAACTACAAAATTAAGCAAAGAATTTATCAGTGTTTATGAAAAGGCTAAAGGAACAAAAGAAGTTCCAAATTTTTCGGCTATGGGTGCTGATGCGTATTTTGTAATGCTAAATGCTATGAATGCTTGCGTTGATAATCTTACTAGTAAGTGCGTCAATGAAAAAATTCACCAAACTAAAAATTATCAAGGTGTTTCTGGTGTTATTAGCATTGATCAAACAGGAAATGCAACTCGTTCTGTAGTGGTTAAAGAAATTAAAAATCAAAAGCAAAATTATAAAGATATTATCAATCCTTAAAGGAAAAATAGAAAGATTATGGATTCTACTTTATTTTTACAACAACTTGTTAATGGGCTTAGTTTGGGTAGTATGTATGCTCTTATTGCTGTTGGCTATACTATGGTTTATGGTGTGTTAAGACTTATTAATTTTGCTCACGGCGATATTATGATGGTTGGTGCTTATGCAGCTCTTTTTTGCATGACTAACCTAAATGTTCCTTTTCTAGGAGCTTTATCTTTAGCAATGATTTTTGCTGCCTGTGTTGGAATGGCTACAGATAGAATTGCTTATAAACCTTTAAGACAGGCTCCTAGAATTTCATTGTTGATTACAGCAATTGGTATTAGTTTTTTCTTGCAAAATCTTTTTAATATGCTTTTTACTTCAACACCTAGAACTTTTACACCGCCAAGTTATTTTGAGGAAAGTGTTAATTTTGGTGGAGTGATAACAACTTATGGTTCTTTAATGGTTCCTGCTCTTACATTTGTTATTTTAATAGCAGTGTTATGGATTTTGTATAAAAGCAAATATGGTATAGCTATTCGTGCTTTAGCATTTGATATACAAACAGTAAATTTAATGGGTATAGATGCAAATCGTATTATTGCTATAGTTTTTGCCCTAGGTTCAGCTTTGGCAGCAGTTGGAGGTGTTTTTTGGGCTGCAAATTATTACTCTGTTGAACCTACTATGGGAACTTTAATAGGTTTGAAAGCTTTTGCTGCTGCCGTTTTAGGAGGTATAGGTTCTGTAGTAGGTGCAGTTTTGGGTGGACTTATTATAGGATTTACTGAAGTTGTTGTTGTGGCTTTTTTCCCAGATTTATCAGGCTTTAAAGATGCATTTGCTTTTATTTTTTTGGTGTTTATATTGTTATTTAGGCCTACGGGAATTTTAGGTATAAATTTTGAAAAGAGTAGGTTTTAATGATGGTTAAAATTAAGGTTTCACATTTAATCTTTTTAATTGCTTCAATTATTTTTATTTTCATTTCTCCTTATATTTTTGGGGACTATGGATTAAATATTGTTAATCAAATTGCTATTTTTATTATTTTGGCTGTGAGTTATAACCTTATTAATGGTGTAACTGGACAATTTTCACTAGAACCCAATGGATTTGTTGCAATTGGAGCTTATGCAGCTGCTTTAGTTCTTTTAAGTGCTGATGCAAAAAATGATCAGTTTTTTTTAGATGGTCCTAGTTCTTTTATTTTAGCTATCCATTCAAATTCCTTTATTCTAGCTTTAATTGTAGCTGGAATTTGTTCATCTTTGCTTGCCCTGATTTTAGCTTTTGCTGTATTTCGCGTGAGAGGGGATTATTTAGCTATTGTAACTTTAGGCTTTGGAATAATTATTAAAATAGCTGCTATTAATTTTCCTTCTATTACTAATGGCTCAAGAGGACTGGTAGATATTCCACAATTTTCCACGATCTATTGGACAGGTGGTATTGCTATTGTAGCGGTTATTTTAATTTTAAATATAGTTTATTCTAAATATGGTCGTGCAATGAAGGCTATAAGAGATGATGAAGATGCTGCAAGTGCTATGGGAATAAATACTTTTTGGATAAAAACTTTAGCTTTTGGCACTTCAGCATTTTTAGAAGGCGTAGGTGGTGGACTTTTAGCTTGTCTGTTGACTACCGTATCTCCAACTCAATTTGATTTTTTACTTACTTTCCAACTTTTGATTATTATTGTTTTGGGTGGACTTGGTTCTACTACAGGTGCTATCATAGGTGCGATATTGGTTATTGGTGGAAGCGAGTGGCTTAGATTTTTAGATGAGTTAAATATAAAAATAGATTCTTTAAATCTTGATATCCAATCAACACCAGGACTTAGAATGGTTGTTTTTTCTATTGTTCTGATTTTAGTAATGCTTTTTGCAAGAAAAGGCATAATGGGTTATTACGAGTTGAGTGATGTGATTAGAGGGATTAAAAAGCGTTTTAAAAGGAGTGAAAAATGATTTTGGAATTAAAACAAATTTCAAAAAGTTTTGGTAGTGTTAAGGCTATTAATAAAACTTCTTTTAAAATCAATGAGGGTGAAATTTTTGCTTTAATTGGACCTAATGGGGCTGGTAAAACAACTCTTTTTAATATTATCACGGGTAACTATAAACCTACTTCAGGTTCGGTTGAATTTCTAGGAGAAAGAATTGATCACTTAAAACCTCATAAGATTGTGCATTTAGGAATAGCTAGAACATTTCAAAATATTAGACTTTTTTCAAGTATGAATGTGCTTGAAAATGTTCTTATTGGTTTTAATAAACAAATGAAATATAATATTTTTGAAGCCTTTTTGCATTTAGGGCGTTTTGGAAAAATAGAACAAGTATTTAAAGAGAAGGCTTATGCAATATTAGAAGAACTTGGTATTGCAGAATTTGCTCATGAAAAGGCTACTAGCTTAAGTTATGGGCAACAAAGAAAAGTTGAGATTGCAAGAGCAATGGCTACTCAGCCAAGATTGTTATTGCTTGATGAGCCAGCCGCTGGGATGAATAGCTCCGAGAGCGATGAACTTGCTGAGCTCATTTTTAAATTACGAAAAGATTATAAAATTAGCGTTTTGCTTATAGAGCATGACATGAAATTTGTAAATAAATTGTGTGATCGCGTATTGGTGCTTGATTATGGAAAAACAATTTTTGAAGGTAAACTTTGCGATGCTGTAAATCATAAAGAAGTAATTGCTGCGTATTTAGGGGATTTTGATGCTAATAGTTAAAGATTTGCATGTTTATTATGGATTAATTGAAGCTGTTAAAGGGATTGATTTTAAAGTGGAAACAGGTCATATTGTTTCTCTTATAGGTTCAAATGGAGCAGGTAAAACTTCAACTTTAAATGCGCTTTTAAACTCAGTTAAAAGAACTGGTGGGGTTAATTTCTTAGGTTATGATACTAAAAGGCATTTAACTCATACTTTAGTTCAAAAAGGTATAGCTTTAGTTCCTGAAGGAAGACGTGTTTTTATCAATTTAAGCGTAGAGGAAAATTTAAAAATAGGTGCTTTTAATAATGCTGAAAATTATGAGCATTTAAGAGAGCAAATGTATAAACTTTTTCCAAGACTTGCAAGCAAAAAGCATGCTTTAGCTGGAACATTGAGTGGAGGGGAAGCGCAAATGCTTGCGATTTCAAGGGCTTTAATGAGTGAACCAAAACTTTTGATGTTGGATGAGCCTTCTTTGGGACTTGCTCCAAAGATTGTGGGTGAAGTTTTTGATATTATTGTGCGTTTAAAAGAAGAGGGTATAACTATTCTTTTGGTAGAGCAAAATGCTTATTCTGCATTAAAAATAAGTGATTACGCTTATGTTTTGGAAAATGGTCGCATTGTAATGGAAAACGAGGCTAAAAATTTAATAGGTGATGATGAGATTAGAAAGAAATATTTAGGGCTTTAAAATTTAAAGGAAAAAGAATGAAAAATATAATAAAAAGCATAGGGGATTTAAAAGTTTCGGTTGTATTGTTTTTGCTTTTTGCGCTTTTTTGTGCTTTGGCAACTTTTATTGAAAGTGCTTATGGAACTCCTACGGCTTGGGCAATGGTTTATGATACTTTTTGGTTTGAATATATACAACTTTTACTTGGTATTAATTTACTATGCGGGATGTTTCGTTATAAAATGTTTGGGCTTAAAAAATTGCCTTTAATGATTTTTCATATTTCTTTTTTATTTATTTTAGTGGGTTCGGCAATGACAAGATATGCTGGTTTTGAAGGTATTTTACCTATTAGAGAGCATACTCAAAATTCACTTATAGAAAGTTCTAAGACTTCTTTGCGCATTTCTGCTATAAAAGATGGAGAACGCTATAGTGCGGTTAATGATCGTTATATAGGAAATTTGCCTTTTGCTAATTCTTTTAAACTAAAACTTAATTTAGGTGATGATCAAGCTGTATTAAAATATAAAGATTTAATCTTAAATGCTCATTATACTTATAAAGAAAATAATAATTCTGATCCTTTATTGGTTTTAATGCTTTCTCAAAAAGGATCTCAAGGTGTTGATGTTAAATTTGAAAAAGGTGAAGTTAAGAATATAGAAGGGGTTAACTTTGCTTTTATGAATGATAATGTTAAAGCACCTTTTGTAAAAATTGACGAAAATTTAACTTTAAGTTCAAGTGAAAACTTACATTTTCTAAGTATGTTAGATGGACAAAATTTAGACCTTAAAATTGGAGAAAAGGCAAATGCTAAGGAAAGAAGGCTTTATGAAATTAATGATATTAGTTTTGTAGTTAAAGCTGCTTCTTTGCATGCGCAAGAAGCTTTAGAAGGCTCCAATAGACCTCAAGATGAAAGTTTTTGGTTATGGTTTAAATCTGCTTGGTTAGAAGTGGGTAGAACTATGTTGATTTCTACTTTTGGCGAGCCTCAAAATTGGAAAAATTCTTTATTATTACATTTTAAAGATTTTGCTTTAAGCAATGAGAATAAAAACTTAGAATTAACTGGCTCTAATGCTTTAAAATTAGAATTAAGCTATAAAAATGAAAGTAAAGAATTTTATATTTTTGAATATAATAAACCTATTATGATAGAACTTGCAGGTCAAAAATTCTTTATTTCTTGGGCACTTTCTTATGAACAATTGCCTTTTGATATTTATTTAAGAGATTTTGTATTAGATCGTTATCCAGGTTCTATGTCTCCGGCTTCTTATGCAAGTGAAATTACCGTAAAAAATAATAATGAAAATTTTAATTATAGAATTTTTATGAATAATGTTTTAGATTATGATGGCTATAGATTTTATCAAAGTTCTTATGATCAAGATGAAAAAGGGACTGTTTTATCTGTAAATAAAGATCCAGGCAAAATACCAACTTATATAGGTTATTTTTTGCTTTGTCTTGGAATGTTTATGAATTTTTTAAATCCTCATTCTAGATTTAGAACTTTGGCAAGATTAATCAATAAAGACACTTTAAAACATACAAGTGTGATTATTTTTATTTTATTGCTATCTTTTGGTTCTGAAAAGACTTTTGCTCAAGATTTAAATTCAACCTTACCTGTGGTAAATACTAATCATGCTAAAGCTCTTGCTACTTTAATAGTTCAAAAATCAGCAGATGGAAGAATGGTGCCTTTTGATACGCTATCAAGAGAAATTTTAGAAAAAATTCATCAAAGCGATAGCTATAAGGGTCAAAATTCTAACGCTGTTATGCTTTCCATGCTTGTTGATGTAAATAAATGGCAAATGGAACCTTTTATTTTAATGCCACAAAATCAAGCAGTTCGTGATGCTATTGCAAATATTTTAGAAATTCCTAGCGCTAAATATATTTCTTATAAAGATTTCTTTGATGAGAATAATCGCTATAAACTTCAAAAATATGTTGAAAATGCAAATCGTAAAAACCCAAATGCAAGAGGAGTTTTTGATAAGGAAATTATAAAACTAGATGAAAGAGCTAATGTTGTAAATTTAGTTTTTAGTGGTGAATTATTTAAATTTATTCCTGTTCAAAATAATCCAAATAATGTTTGGCTTGCACCTTTTTCTGCTGTAACTACTCTTAAGGGGGATGAAGGGCATATTGTTTGGGCTTTAATACAGAATTATTTTAGTGCCGTGGAAAATGCTTTTAAAGATGGCAATTGGACTAGAGCTGATGAAGGCTTGAAATTTATCAAAGAATATCAAGAAAAAATAGGATATAAAGTCATGCCTAGTAAAACCAAGGTTGAAATGGAAATTTTTTCTAATAAGGCTGAAATTTTCGTTAAACTCGCTCCTGTATATTTAATTGCGGGTTTTTTACTTTTGATTCTTGTTTTTTCTAAAATGGTCATACCGAATTTAAAAATCTCTTTTATATTTAAAGTGGTATATGTTTTAAATGTTTTAGCTTTTGTAATTCATACATTAGGTCTTGGACTTCGTGCTTATTTATCAGGTCATGCTCCATGGAGTAATGGCTATGAAAGTATGGTGTATATAGCTTGGGCATTGTCTTTGTCGGGTATATTTTTCTCTAGAAAAAGTCCTATAGCCTTGTCATTAACTTCTATTTTATCCGGTGTTGTATTAATGGTTGCACATTTAAGCGAAATGAATCCGCAAATTACAAATCTTGTTCCTGTGCTCAATTCTTATTGGCTTAGTATTCATGTATCTGTTATTACTGCTAGTTATGGATTTTTAGGACTTTGTGCCTTACTTGGTATCTTTACACTGTTCTTAATGTGTTTTCTTAAGAAAGATGGAAAATATAATCTTAATATTTTGAGAAATATTACAGAGGCTACAAGAATTAATGAAATGGCAATGATTTTTGGACTTTGTTTGCTTACTGTAGGAAATTTTTTAGGTGCAATTTGGGCAAATGAAAGTTGGGGGAGATATTGGAGTTGGGATTCTAAGGAAACTTGGGCTTTGGTTAGCATTTTGGTTTATGCAGCAATTTTGCATCTTAGAATGATTCCAAAATATTGTAATCAATTTGTGTTTGCTTTATGGAGTATGTTTGCTTATTGGGTTATTATTATGACTTATTTTGGAGTAAATTACTTTTTAACAGGACTTCATTCTTACGCTGCAGGCGAAGCGGCTCAAATTCCTAATTATGTTTATTGGGGATTTGCGTTGATGGTGGTTTTAGCTCTTTTTGCAAGAAGGAATCGAAATTTTGTGGGCAAACTTTAAATGAGCCATATTTTTTTGGTTATTTTTTGTGCTGCTTTAGCGCTTTTATTGTTTTTAGGCATAATTGCTTATCTTATTACAAGTGATGGCAAAAAAACAGTTAAAAAGCAAAAAACTAGCCAAAAGCAGCATGTAGCTGAAAAGACTAAAAAATTTGATACAGACTTAGATAAAATGATAATTGCTGCTTCCGATGTTAAGCTAACAGATGTTGAATTAAAAGAACTTGCCAAACTTTATGTGCAGACACATAAACTTGGTTCAAAAACTTCTAAAGAATTAGATGAAGCAACAAAAAAGAAACTAGAATTTGTTTCTGCTTTGGCTGCAAATATTAATGCAAGTGCACAAACAGTCAGTTACTTAAATAAAGAACTTAAGAAAATTTCTGGATCTTACAAAAAAGAAATTGATGCTTACGAGCATATGGGATTAGCTAAAAGAAAAATTAAAGAAGATAAATAATATGGTGCGCTCAAGAGGATTCGAACCTCTGGCCTTTTGAACCGCAATCAAATGCTCTATCCAGCTGAGCTATGAGCGCAAAAATAAGTTAAAATTATATATAAATATTCTTAAAATAAGCAAAATTTTGCTTATTTTGTTTGTTTTTTGGCTTTTTTACCTTCATCTAAATCAAATTCTTTAGTCTTTTTTGAATGATAAAATATAAAACCCACAATCAAAATACAGCAAATCAAAGAAAAAATATAAAGTGTACCATAAGGGCTATCTTTAAAAAAAAGATTATTAGTATTCATTCCAAAAAATCCTACGATCAAATTTAAAGGCAAGAAAATAGAAGAAAGTATACTTAAAAGATAAATACTTTTATTCATTTTTTCATTTTTAATTGCACTTGTTAATGCATAAAGAGTATCAACTCTTGCTAGATGTTCTTTGGTGTTTTTGCTTAAGATGCCGATGGATAAATTTAAAATTTTTAAATGTTTTTTGTATTGTGCTTGTTCACTAAGCAAAAGACTGAAAGCTTCACTTAGAAGATTAATTTGCTTTAGATTTTTGTTGATTTTTTGTCTTAACACAAAGGATTTTTTGTAAAAATTTTTAACAAAACCACCTTTTAAGATAATACCTTCTTTGTGTTCTAAAAGGTTTTGAAAATGAGTATTTTGTACTTTAAAATCTTCTAAAATGGATTTAATAAAATTTGAAAATTCTTCTATGCTAGAAAGCTTAAATTCTTCATTTTGAAGTTTATAAATTTTTTCATCATTAAAAAGCCAAGTTTCCAAATTTAATCCCACGTAAACAAAAATTTTTTGTCCATAAATTTCGCTATAGAAAGTTTCTAAATTCTTTGCTTGCAGGATTTTTTTTAGATTTTCGTGTAGCTCTAGCATTTTATTTGCCTCTTAAGTGATAAAAATTTCTTTTAAATTGCGTAAAAGAATTGTTTAAAATTGCCTCACGCATCTTTCTTGCAAGTTCAAGATAATAATGTAGATTGTGTAAACTTGCCAAACGAAAAAAAGTAAGTTCTTTAGCTTTAAAAAGATGGTTTAAATAACCCCTTGAAAAATTACGACAAGTATAACATGAGCAAGTAGGATCTATGGCTTCATGATCGTTGATAAATTCTGCTTTTTTGATATTAAATTTTCCAAAACTTGTGAAAAATGTTCCATTTCTTGCATTTCTAGTTGGCATCACACAGTCAAACATATCTACTCCTCGCTCAACATTTTCCACCAAATCTTCAGGCGTTCCTACACCCATTAAATATCTTGGACGATTTTCATCTAGATAAGGGTTTAAGTTTTGTACTGTTTCATACATCAAGGCGTTTTCTTCGCCCACGCTAAGTCCACCTATAGCTAAACCATCAAATGGCATTTCGTTTAAACTTAAAGCACAACGCTTTCTTTCTTCATAATTTGTACCACCTTGGATAATACCAAAAATATTTTGCCCTATACCTATACCTTTATTTTGCATACTTTTATGATAAGCAATAGCCTCTTTTGCCCAAAATATAGTACGATCAACAGAAATTTTAACCCTTTCTTTGGTTGCGGGTAGAGCTACTAAATCATCTAAAATCATCATAATATCAGAGTTAAAATCATATTGAGTATCTAAAACACTTTTTGGAGTAAAAAGATGACGACTCCCATCGATGTGACTTTTAAATTCTATGCCTTCATTAAAATGTTTGGAATTTTTACTTAAAGAAAAAGCTTGAAAACCACCACTATCGGTTAAAAAACTTCTATCAAATTTCGTAAAACCATGCAAACCTCCAAAATCTTTTACCACTTTGGAAGTTGGACGCAAGTACATGTGGTAGGTATTTGCTAAAATAATTTTTGCATCAAGCTCGTTTTTTATATCATTAGCATCAAGACTTTTAACCGCTCCTACTGTGCCAACAGGCATAAAAACAGGGGTTAAAAAAGTGCTGTGTGCGGTAGTGATTTCACAAACCCTTGCCATTCCATCTTTATGCTTTAATTTAAATTCCATTTGTTATAATTTCCTTTTTGGAGTTTAAAATGAATAATATTTTAATTATAATAGACGGTATTTTAGCAAAGCATTTCTTAGAAAGGCTTTGTTTTGAAAAAGGCTTAGGTTACTTTTTTACAGTAGTGTGTCAAAATAGTGAAAAAAATAACTTAAATATTTCTAGTGAGTATATTGACTTGCATTATTTTGATCCTACAAGCACAGCGCGTCTTGAAAATATTATGAGTAAAGATTTTAAACAGGCTTTTATTTATATGCAAGATGAATTTGAAACTAAAAAAAGTTATGAGGCTTTGCGTTCTTTAAATCCAAATTTAGAAATAGAAATAATGGATTTTTGGGGGTTAAGTGTTAATGATACTCATGCAAATTTAGCTGATGCTAGAATGACTTTAAGTCGTAGATTTATGGATTTTTTACCAGATATTGCTTTAACAGCTCAGTATATAGGGCTTGGGGTTGGAGAGATTATGGAAGTAAAAATTCCAGCAGGGTCTATTTTTGCTTATAGGCACATAAGTTCAATACAACAAAAAAGGTGGCGCATAGTCCTTATTTATAGAAATTCTAAGATTTATTTTGTAAAACCATCTTTTGTTTTAGAGCCAAATGATAGCATTTTGATCGTTGGAGATCCTGTTGTTTTACAAAGTATTTTTCATAATATAAGAGGCAAAGCAGGGCAATTTCCTATGCCTTTTGGAAGTAATGTTTTTGCTTTAATTGATATGAAAAATATGAATCAAAATATGCAAGAAAGAGTGCTTGATACTACTTTAAAATTAACTCAAAAAAGCAATGCAAAAAGATTTTTTATACATGTTATCAATCCTAAATTAGGGGTAATGTATGAAAAATTAAAAAAACTTTCTGAGAATAAAGAAGGTGTTTTTTTTGATTATTTCAACACGGATTTTAAACAAATTTCCACATGGTTGCAAAATAATGATATAGGATTAGTTGTAACCGATATAAAAAATTTTGAGAAAGAAAAACAAGCTTTTTTTGATTTAAAAATTCCTATTATGAAGGTGGGTGAAGCTTCTTTTGATGAGCTTAAAGAAGCGATTATTTTAAGTGCCGATGAGAGTGAACTTGAAAATAATGCAAATGTCATTACTGATTTAAGTAAACAGCTTGATTTTGGAGTTATTTTATATTATTATAATCCAAATTCTCAAAATACTACAGATATGGAGGAGTATTTTAGAAGTTTATCTAAGCTTTATGATAAAAATATACAAATTATTAATAAAAATGATGAAAACCCTCTTTTAAATTTGCAATATCGCGAAGATTTGTTACAATTTGTGAGTTTTCAAAAAGAATTACTAAATAGAGATTTTGGCAGAAATTTAAGTACAAATTTAAATAGGCATTATTATAAAATGAGACAAAATTACCAACTTTTCATACCAGTAGAATAAATAATTAATTAAATGTGATAGAATAAACGCAAAAAGAGTAGTTCAATGCAAGTAGAAGTTAAGTTAAAAGAAAATGCTTATAAGGTTTATATTGATGAACTTGAAGAATTAAAATTTGATAGTAAGGTTTTTATACTTTCAAATCCTAAGATTTCAGGTCTTCATTTGAAAACATTACTTTCTAAAATTAAGGCAAAAGAAATTTTTATTGCTACTGTAAAAGATGGTGAAGAATATAAAAATTTAAGCACCATAGAAGAAATTTTAAACCAAATGTTTAATTCTAAATTGGATAGAAAAAGCGTGCTTATAAGTTTTGGTGGTGGCGTGATTAGTGATATGGGCGGATTTGCTGCTAGTATTTATCAAAGAGGTATTGATTTTATAAATATTCCTACTACACTTTTAGCTTGCGTTGATGCAGCAGTAGGTGGAAAAACAGGTGTTAATAATAATTTTGGTAAAAATCTTATTGGCACTTTTTATCAACCTAAAGCTGTATATTGTGAGAGTTCTTTTTTAAAGACTTTGAGTTCTAGGGAACTTGCTGCAGGTATGGCTGAATTTATTAAAATGGCGACAATGTTTGATGATAGTATACTTGATTTTATAGAAAAAATTGATGAAAAAAGTTTCTTAAATGCTACTTGCGAGAATGAAATTTTTACTCAAATTATAGCAAGAAGCATAGAACTTAAATCAAGGGTTGTTGAACAAGATGAAAAAGAATCAGGGCTTAGAATGCTTTTAAATTATGGTCATACTTTTGCTCATGTTATAGAAAATTTTACAGATTATAAGCTTTATTTACACGGAGAAGCGGTGGCTATAGGTATGGTTATGGCAAATCAATTGGCTTTAAATTTAAGGCTTTTGGATAAAATGCAAAGTCAAAAAATAAAAGATATTTTACTTAAATTCAGTTTACCAATATCATATAAAATCAACAATGTAGATGAATTTTATGAAGCTTTTTTCATGGATAAAAAAAGCTCTAATAAAAAAATCAATTTTGTCCTTGCTAGTCCTTTGGGTAAGGGTTTGATAAAAGGTGATATTTCTAAAGAAGATATAATTGCAACTTTAAGAGAATTCCAATGAAAAAAATTATTATTTTAACCTTTTTTGTTGTTTTTGCTTTTGGTGATGTAAATCGGACTATTATTAATAATATAAATGAGAAAATTAATACTTTAAATACTGTAATCAGTGCTAGTATTTGGAATATACGTTATGAAAATTTTATAAAATATCAAGATATAAATGATGAATTAATCATTTTAAATCTTAATTTAAAAAAGACTTCCGATATTCACCAACAAGAAGAACTTAAACGCAAGATAGCAAATTTAGAAGAGCAATTGAGCTTGCTTAAAGAATACAAAGATTTAAATTTTGCACAAAGTCTTAGCGCCCCTGATAATATAGAAACTTTATCTAAGCTTACTAATCCTTTGGCTATTATAGGAGCTTTTTCTCATATTAAGAAATTAAAAGGAGAAAAGGAAGAATATATATTTAAATTTAATGATTTTAAAAATTTAGTAGATAAAATTAGAGAAAAAAACTCAGAACTTAAAGAATTGGTTGAGCTTAAACCAAGTGTTGAGAATATAGAAGCTTTAAAAGCTTCGGATAAAAAATTAGAAGAATTTGAGCAAGCTTTAAATTTTGCTAGTGTTTCTTATTCTGTTTATGAGAAAAAAATTGATGAAGAGCTTTCTCGAGTAAGTGCTGAGATTAAAATTCAAAGCTTAAGGGCTGTAAATATACTTGTTGCTATTGTTATTGTTATAGCTATAGCTTTTATGTTGAAATTTATTGCTAAAAAATATATTAAAGATAGTGAAAGATATTATACCGCTACGAAGATTATTAATTTTATTAATATAAATATTATTTTTCTTATTTTGCTCTTTGCTTATATAGAAAATATTACTTATCTTGTAACTATACTTGGTTTTGCTTCTGCAGGCTTAGCTATTGCTATGAAAGATATGTTTATGTCTATGCTTGGATGGTGTGTGATTATTTTTGGTGGAAGTTTTAGAGTAGGAGATCGTGTAAAGGTTTTTCAAAATGATACTACCTATATAGGAGATATTATAGATATTTCTTTTTTACGCATTACTCTTTATGAAGAGCTTACGCTTGAAACTTATAGTAAACATCGTCGCAGCGGACGTATTATATTTATTCCTAACAACTATGTTTTTACAAATTTGCTTGCTAATTATACTCATCATGGTATGAAAACCGTGCTTGATGGCATTGATATAAGTGTTACTTTTGATAGTAATCTTGATAAGGCGCAAGAAATTGTGGAAAATATTGTTACACGCCATGCCAAAGGTTATACTGAGCTTGCTAGAAAAAATATAGCTCGTTTACAACATGAATATAGTATTAAAAATCCTAAAGTGGAGCCAAGGTTTTTTATGTTTTTTGAACATTGGGGAATGCGAATTTCTGCATGGTATATGACCAATGCTTATGCGGCTTTGGTATTAAGAAGTACGATTAGCAAAGAGATTATAAAAGAATTTAATAAGCATAAAGATATAAAAATTGCTTATCCATCGCAAAATTTATATTTGGGAAATTTAAATCAAAATCATTTTGAACAACATCATGAAAATATGCATTTTCATGCAAGGAATAAAGATTGAAAGAAAAAGTTTTTTTTAAAACCTTTGGGTGTCGCACAAATATTTATGATACAGAGCTTTTAAAAAGTTATGTGAAAGATTATGAGATTATAAATGATGAGAATAAGGCACAAATTATCGTTGTAAATTCTTGCACGGTTACAAATGGAGCTGATAGCGGGATAAAGTCTTATGTAAATACCATGCAAAAAAAAGGCATTAAAGTTATACTTACAGGTTGTGGTGCTGTAAGCAAAGGTAAGGAGCTTTTAGATAAAAAGCAAGTTTTTGGAGTGCTTGGAGCGTCAAATAAAGATAAAATCAATGAATTTTTAGGAGCAAAGACAAGTTTTTATGAACTTGGAAATTTAAATTTTATTGATAAAGATATAGTTTGTGAATATGAAAATCATACCAAAGCTTTTGTGAAAATTCAAGAAGGTTGTGATTTTGCTTGTTCTTATTGTATTATCCCTAGCGTGAGGGGAAAATCAAGAAGTGTGGATGAAAAAGCTCTTTTAAAACAGGTTGAAATTTTGGGAGCTAATGGTTATAGTGAAATTGTTTTAACAGGGACTAATATAGGTTCATATGGGCTTAAAAATGGCACAAGTTTAGGCAAGCTTTTGCGGAAAATGGGACAAATTTCAGGTATAAAACGCATAAGGTTAGGTAGTTTAGAACCCGCACAAATTGATGAGAGTTTTTTAGAAATTTTAGATGAAACTTGGCTTGAAAGGCATTTACATATTGCATTGCAGCATACAAGTGAAAAAATGCTTCGTATAATGCGAAGAAGATCGCATACGGATAATGATTTAAAGCTTTTTAATACTATAGCAAGCAAAGGATATGCTTTAGGGACGGATTTTATAGTAGCTCATCCAGGTGAGAGTGAAGAGCTATGGCAAGAAGCTTTGAAAAAATTTAAAGAATTTCCACTCACTCATATTCATGCTTTTATTTTTAGTCCTAGAAACAACACGCATTCTGCTACCATGAAGGATGTGATAAATGGAACTTTAGCTAAAGAAAGGCTAAACACTTTAAAATCCATAGTAGAAAAAAATAATTATGAATTTAGGAAAAAAAATCAAGTTTCACTTGAAGTTTTGATAGAAAATCAAAAAGATGGTTTTTTTGAGGGTTATGATCAGTTTTTTAACAAGATCAAAATTAAAAGTGATAAAGATATAGCTAAAGAATGGATTGTTATATCTGAATATGAAGTGCAAGAAAAGTCTAACTTTGCAATTTTAAAAGGCTAGATAATGAAAAATAAAAAGATAATTTTAGCATCTTTTATGGTTTTATGTATGCTTTTGGGAATTTTATATTTTAAAAATGAACCTAAATATATAGATGAAAATCTTTATCAAAGTCTATTAAGCCAAAATTTAATCCAAAAAGCTGTGATTGATAAAGACGAAATTTGGCTTAAGGCAGAAGGTGAAAATTACGTAATTATAAAAGATGGCATAGATATAAAAACACTTTTAGCAAAAGTTCCTATAGAGGTTAAAAAAGATAACACGCTTTGGGTGTTTTTTATTTTACTTGTTTTTATTATCGCACTTTTTATAAGTCTTGGTTATTTTGCCCGTAAAAAAGAATTGGCTAAATATCCTATATCAAATAAGAATCACATTCAAGCTCAAAATTCAAATATTAATTTAGAAAGTTCTCATATAAAACCTGTGATTTCAGATATTACTTTTAATGATGTAGCAGGTGTTGATGAAGTTAAAATGGAACTAAGCGAACTTGTAGATTTTTTACAAAATCCTAAAAAATATAAAGAATTTGGTGTAAAAATGCCAAAAGGTGTTTTAATGGTAGGCCCACCAGGTGTAGGAAAAACATTGATAGCAAAAGCAGTTGCAGGAGAAGCAGGGGTGCCATTTTTTTATCAAAGTGGTTCAAGTTTTGTTGAAATTTATGTAGGTATGGGTGCAAAAAGAGTTAGAGAGCTTTTTTCAAAAGCTAAAATGATGGCTCCTAGTATTGTTTTTATCGATGAAATAGATGCTGTAGGTAAAGCAAGGGGAGAAATGTCAAATGTTGAAAGAGATAGTACTTTAAATCAACTTTTAACCCAAATGGATGGTTTTGAGGACAATAGCGGGGTTATAGTTATAGCTGCGACAAATAAAATCGAACTTATGGATTCTGCTTTATTGCGTTCAGGGCGTTTTGATAGGAGAATTTTTTTATCTTTACCTGATTTTAAAGACAGACTTAAAATTTTAGAAATTTATATGAAGGATAAAAATAATAATGTTAATTTAAATAAAATCGCCAAAGCAAGCGTAGGTTTTAGTGGAGCAGGACTTGAAACTTTGGTCAATGAAGCGGCAATTAATGCTTTAAGAAGAAATAGTGCTTTAGTTGAGGAAAGTGATTTTTATGCTGTATTAAATAAAGTTCTTTTAGGCAAGAAAAAGATTTTAAGTTTTAATGATGAAGAGAAGAAAATTCAAGCCACTTATCAAGCTGCAAAAGCTTTGAGTGCGTATTATTTTGACATAGGATTTGAAAAAATTACTCTCATTGAAGATCGTTTTAAAGAATATGAGCATAATATAAGATCAAAATCAGAGCTTATTAATCGTATAAAAGTTTATTTGGCTGGTTCTAGAGCTATGAAATTAATTTACAATGAAAGTTATACCAACTCGCAAGATGATTTTTTAAAGATTAAAGAATTGCTTGATTATATGTTGAGTTTTGATATGTTAGAAGAGTCAAATTTAAATGAACAAAAAAAAGAAATGGATGAATTTTTAAATTCTATGAAGGATAAAATTTTAAAATTATCAGAGCTTTTGCTTGAAAAAGAAAAGATAGAACATGATGATGTTAAAAATATAATGCAGATTTGATTATATTTTAATCATCAATTTCTTTGTGCAAGATAGTTCCATTAAAATCTATAAGAATTTTTACATCGTTATCAAATTTAATCTTGTAATGGTTGATTTTTCTTTCGATTTCTCTAGCTTTTGTATTTGGAAATTCGTTTTTAATGATATTAGCTAAATTTTGAGGTAAAAAATCTAGTTCAAAAGGAAAGGCTTTATTTTCAATTTCTTTCCAAGCTCCATCTATGTCAAATTCAAGTTCTGTCCCATCGCTAAGATAGACTTCATAGGAATTTTTGTCTTTTTGTACAATCCCTATAGGTGCTTTGAAATTATGTTGTAAAAATTCTTTAGAAACACTTGGCAAATTATCAGCAGAAATTATTATATCAGCGTTTAAAGATAAACTTAAAATAGTAATAATACTTAAAAATTTAATTTTCAATATTTTTCCTAATTATTTTTTAGTAAAATTGTAAAGAATTTATGTGAATTTTATGTGAATTTTAAGACAATATTATAAAAAATAAAGGTTTTATACTTTGCTTACAATTTTTTTAATTTTTTTAAATATTTTATGTTATTTTTTGATTTCTTATGATTATTACAATATCCTTGGTTTGAATATTTTATTTTTTAATGGAGCTTATTGGCAACTTTTAAGTTCAATATTTTTACATGGAAATTTAACTCATCTTATATTAAATATGATAGTTTTACTTCAATTTGGGCGTATATTAGAAACTTATTTGGGTGCTTTGCGTTTTATTTTTATTTATTTTATTGGCGGGTTGTTATGTTCACTTTTAAGTGTTTTTTATGTGTATTTTGATTTTAAATATTTTGGAGAAAATATAAATGTCATAGGTGCTAGTGGTGCAATTTGTGTTTTAATGGGTTTTTATGCTGTTCTTGATAAAAATAGCACAAAAGGACTTATAGTGGCAATTTTACTTATGAGTTTTGCGCCATTGCTTATGGGGGTAAATGTTGCTTGGTATGGTCATATTTTCGGGTTTATATGTGGTTATATTTTAGCTAAAATAAAAGAGGTAAAATGAAAAAAATTTATATTATAAGACATGCAAAAGCAAGTAAGAGAGGAGATATCGATGATTTTGAAAGAAAGCTTACTAAGAGTGGAAAGGAAGATTTAAAAAAACTTTTTAAAAATCTTGCCTTGCATGAAATTCATCCTGATTTAGTGTTATCAAGTCCTGCTGTTAGAACCGCTAAAACAGCGAAAAAAATAGCCAAATTTTATAATTTTGATAAAAATAAAATTTGTTTTGATGAAAGATTGTATCTTTGCAATGTTGAAAATTTGCTAAAAATTTTGCAAGATATTGATGATGAGTTTAACGAAGTATTTTTAGTGGGTCATAATCCTGGTTTAATGGAGCTTGGAGAGTTATTAAGCTCGCTATGTTTAGCTTCTTTTCCAACTTCTTCTATCTTGTGTTTAGAATTTGATATTAAGGAATTTAAAAATTTAAAAAAACATAGCGGAAAATTAGTTTTTTTTGAACATGTGCGCAAGTTAAAAGAAGAAAAAGATTTGGGTTTTTAGTAAGAGATTGACTCTTACTTCCAACCTTCTATATAATTTTTTAGTTTTCTTCCTACTTTAGGGTGTTTGAGTTTTTTTATAGCTGAGCTTTCTATTTGTCTCACTCTTTCTCGAGTGACATTAAGCTCTTTCCCAATTTCTTCTAAGGTTCTATCGCTTTCATCATCCATTAAGCCAAAGCGCATTCGAATTACCGCTTTTTCCCTATCGTTTAATTGATCTAAAACTTCATCAATTTGTTCTTTTAAATCATCCTTTAAGATATGATCCATTGGAGAAAGTGAATTTCTATCTTCAACAAAATCTCCAAATTTACCATCATCTTCATTTCCTATTGGAGCTTCAAGGGAAATTGGTTCTTTTGTGATTTTAATGACTTGTTTAACCTTATCTACGCTTAAACCTACTTCTTTAGCTATAACACTGACATCAGGTTCTTTTCCATCTTTTTGCAGATGTTCGCGGATAATTTTGTTAATTTGATTGATGGTTTCTATCATGTGGATTGGAATTCTTATGGTTCTTGCTTGGTCAGCTATAGCCCTTGAAATAGCTTGTCTGATCCACCAAGTTGCATAAGTGGAAAATTTATAACCCCTTTTGTATTCAAACTTATCCACAGCTTTCATTAAACCTATATTTCCTTCTTGAATAAGATCTAAGAAAGGTAGACCACGATTTGTGTAGCGTTTAGCTATGCTTACAACAAGACGCAAGTTTGATTTTGCCATTCTTCCTTTTGCTTCATCAGAGATTTTTTTACCGCGTTTAATTTGCTCTAAAATTTCTTTTAAACGTGATTTTTCAAGATCAAAGCTTTTTTCACTAGCTTCTTTAGTTTGAAATAGTTTTTTAATTTCCATATAAGTGCTTACCATGGTTGTTTCTAAAGCTCGCTCTGTGATTTCTTCTTTGCTCAATTTTGTAATATCTTTTAAAATATCTGCATGGCGTTTTTTAAGTTCATCAGAAAACATAGGTAAGCGGTATTCTAAACGCTTAAGTTCTTTGTCAAATTCTTCATCACTTTTTAGTGCAGTTTCCATTGATTTTACGATTTCACTAATAAGTTTTGAAGTAGGGCCTAGATCCATTAATTTTTCTTTTAAAATATTTTTTTTGAATGCAATGCTTAATTTATCTAAAAGCTCATCTCCACTTTCCTTGTCTTTGGATGTTTTTAGCCAATCTTTTTTAGCTTTTTCTAGAGCTTTAAATTTTTCTATAACTTTTAAAGTTCTTTCATCTTCTTTTTTGCTGTTTTTTTTAGTATTTTCTTCATCTGTTTCTAATTCTGTTTCGTTTTCTTCATCTTCGTCTATATCAAGTTCATCAAGTTTATCATCATTTTTTTCTTCATCGTCAAAGCTTTTAAATAATTCTTTTACTCTTCTTTCTCTGTTTATTAAAGGTTCTTTATAATCTAAAATAAAATCTATCAAATAAGGTACAGAACAAAAAGCATCAATGATAATATCTTCACCAAGTTCTATTTTTTTAGAAATTTCAATTTCTTCATCTTTGTTTAATAAAGCAATTTGTCCCATTTCTCTTAAATACATACGAACAGGAGAGTCTGATCTGCTCCATTCTAATAAATCGTTTTCATTGGCTAAATCAAATTCGTTCTCAAGGCTTGTATCTTGGAGTTTTTGTTTTTCTTCTTGAAGTCTTTTTGCATCTTCTATGTTTTTCATTTGTGCAATTTCAGCTGCTGAAAAAAGTTGCACTTTGTGTTTTTTCACTAATGCTTGCACTTTTTTAGCGGTTGATGCACTTGGTTGTTTTGTAAGATATTTTACCAATTTTTCATATGTGATATAATCTTTTGCATTTTCTTGAAATAATTCTTCTAATTCAGCTTCTTGAGTTTTGGCGTTCATTGATTATCCTTGAAATTTATATAAGCTTTAGATTTTATCTAAAAATTGCTTAACTTTCTATATAAATCGGTTATTATGCTTATGATTTAAATATTTTTTCAAATTTTTCTAAAGCTCTGTTAAAATTATAATTTTTTCTTTTTAAGGTATAAAATTTACGCTTTAGGTTGATATTTTTTAACTTGATTTCATAAAGTGTTGAATTTTTTAATTCTTTTTCTATGCTTTTTTTGGAAAAAATAGAGATTGCTTTTTTTTGTAAAACAAGTTCTTTAATCGCAGCCATTCTATCAAGCTCAAGAAAAATATTAAGCTTTTTTGAGCTTGCACCAATTTCATTTAAAAATTTATCCCTTAAGCCTGAGCCTACTTCTCTTAAAATCCACTTTTGTTCTAAAAGTTCATCGATATAAAATTCTTTTTCATTGAGTTTTTTATCACTTGTGGCTACTATAAGTTCATCATCTTGCCAAAAATTTATTTCTAAATTTTCATACTCCACTAAAGCTGGATCAAGTTCTGCTTCAATGATTGCAAATTCTATATTTCCGTTTTTTAGCAAATTTAAACATTCTTTTGAATTCTGCGTTTGAGAGTGAATTTCTATGTTTTTAAATTCTGCTTTAAAATCAAATAAAATAGGAGCTAAAAAATGTTCAGAAATGCTTTGAGTTGAGGCTATTTTTATTTCCCCTAAGAGCATGCTTTCGTCGTTTAATTTTTCTAAGCTTTGGTAGTAGGCTTGTATAATTTTTAACCAATTTTTTCCTAGTTCTAAAGCTTTTGGTGTAGGTAAGAGTTTTTTTCCAAGTCTTTCAAATAAAATGCCATCAAATTTATTTTCTAAATTTTTAATTACTATTGAAACATTAGGTTGAGTTATGGAAAAATTGTTGGCTGTATGAGTTGGACTTTGAGTGTTTAAAAGATCTAAAAATATTTCCATATCTTTGATTTTCATGAGTGATTCCTTTATTTAATAAAAAAAAATTATTATAAAAATTAAAATAATATATTTTTATAATTTTAATAAAAAAAATATAATAACACAAAATTTAGAAAAAGGAAAATAAATGAAAACAAGTTTTTTAGCACATAGCATGGCTATAGTGCGTTCAAATTTTAAGGGTTTGCTTTTTACTGCTTGTATAGTGATTTTTGCTATGTATTTTTCTAGTGTTCAAAGTATCAAAGATACTACTCATTTGGCAGCGACTGCTTTTGCTATCATCATAGGAGTGTTGCTCTCTCCTTGGTTTTTTAAATACCAACATCATTTTCAAGCTGGAGTGCATTTTAGTGCAAAAAAGCTTTTAAGACTCGGTATTGTTTTATATGGTTTTAATATTACTTTAACTGAGCTTTTAAGTGTAGGGTTGAAAGGGTTTTTACTTTCTGCTATAGTGATATTTTTTGTTTTTATTATTGCTTTATTTGTAGGGATGAAAATTTTTAAACTCGATAAAGAAACTTCTATGCTTGTTGGAGCCGGAAGTGCGATTTGCGGTGCGGCAGCAGTTTTAGCGTTGGAGTCAAGTTTAAAAAGTGATCCTTTTAAAGGAATTTTAGCTGTAGGTACGGTGGTGATTTTTGGACTTGTGTTTATGTTTTTGTATCCTATAGCTTTTTCTTTAAATCTTTTTCCTTTTTTTGATCAAAATGCTATGGGGGTTTTTATGGGGGCTACTTTGCATGAAGTGGCAAATGTTGCAGGTGCCGCTGAAATGGCAAAAGATATGGCAGGATTTGAGCAAGGTGCTTCTAATGTTGCAGTGATTATAAAAATGATGAGAGTGATTTTACTTGTGCCTTTTTTGCTTATAGTGACTTATTTTTTTGCTAAAAATCAGCATTCAAGCAGTGGAAAAACTGCAAAAAGTATCACTATCCCTTATTTTGCTTTTGCATTTTTAGGTATGATAGTTTTAAATACTTATCTAGCAAGTAAAGAAAATATTTTAGGTATTGCTACGAGTGATATTATTTCTTTAGGTAAAACACTTTGTACTTTATGTATTGTTTTTGCTATGGCAGCTTTAGGTTTACAAATTGACTTTAAAAAATTTTTAAAGAGTGGCTCTAGAGTATTTGGTTTGGCTTTTGTTTTAGGGCTTGTTTTGATTTTTGGAGGATATTTTTTAACTTTAACTTTTAAAGATATACTTTGGTAATAACAATTATTTTTTGAAAAAATTTATTTTTATTAATCAAGTGATAATATAATTGTTTTTGTTTAATAAAATCTCATTTTGAAGGAGTTAAAATGAAAAAAATTGTTTTAAGTATTTTAAGTTCTTGTTTATTAGCATCTGCTTTAAGTGCCGTATCTTTTAAAGAAGATAGTTTAAAAATATCTTTTGAAGGGTATAAAACTAAGGATATGGTAGGAGTAGAAGGTGAATTTAAGAATGTAGAATATAAATTTTCTAAAAATACAAAGGATTTTGCAAGTTATCTTAAAGGAGCTAAAGCTACTATAAAGCCAAGTAATGCTTTTATGGGTGAAGGCAATGATGTTATAACCAATAATATCACAAAAGTGTTTTTTCCTGCTTTATTGGGAAATGCAGATATTAAAGTTGTTTTCCAAGATGTGATTGTAGGTGAAAACAAAGGCGTTATTTCAGCAAAAATTACCATGGATAAAAAAAGTACTATTGTACCTTTAACTTATACTATCAAAGATAATAAATTTGAAGCTAAAGGGCAGCTTGATTTGCATACTTTTAAAAATGGTTCTAAAGCATTAAAAGCATTAAGTGATGCTGCTCCAGGACATGGTGGAATCTCTTGGCCTTTGGTTGATATCAGTTTTAATGCTGATTTAGCAGAATAAAAAGTAGCCTTAGGGCTACTTTAAAATACAGTATTTTCTTAAATTATTTTCAAAAATTTCATAATTTTTTATATTTTCAAGTTCTTGATAAATTTCACTGCCTTTCCATAAAATAAAAATTGTATTTTCATCTTTTAGATTTTTGCAAATTTCAAGCAAAGGCTTGACATCCATTAAGGCTCTTGAAGTGATGATATCGGCTTTAAAGGTATTTTTACACTCTTGAACTTTTTCTTTGTAAATATGTAAATTTGAAAGTTCGCATTCTATTTTTAGTGTCCGCAAAAAGGCAGCTTTTTTGGGATTGGGTTCGAAAAGATGAAAATTGCTTTGCAGTAAAAAGGCTAAAAATACAGCTGGAAATCCTGCACCACTTCCTATATCGGCAATATTTTTTGCTTTAGAAAAATCATAAAAATCTAAAATTTTAATACTATCAAAGATATTTTCATCTATATTTTTTAAATGAGTAAGATTGTGAATGCGGTTAAATTTAGATAATAATTCTTTATAAATTTTTACCTTTTCTTTAAAGTTTTTTAAATCGTAGTGTTGTAAAAAATCATAATCTTTAAAAATCATTTATTTAAGATGTCCCATTTGAGTTTGTTTTATGTTTAAATATTCTACATTAAAACGGTTAGGTTCTATTAAAATCGGTATGCGTGTGATGATTTTTTCCTTAATGGACTCTAGTTTCTCGGGATTATTTGTGAGTAAATTAACCTTAGAAATTTCATAGTGTTTGAGTATAAATTCTACAATTTCATAAGTTCTCTCATCGGCTTTAAAGCCAAGCTGATGATTTGCTTTAATCGTATCAAAACCTTTATCTTGTAAAGCATAAGCATTAACCTTGTTAAAAAGTCCTATACCTCTTCCTTCTTGTCTAAGATAAATCACCATTCCGCCATTTTTGTCTATATATTTTAACGAAAATTCAAGCTGTTCTCCACAATCACATTTTAAACTTCCTAAAGCATCTCCTGTTAAGCACTCTGAATGAATTCTTAGATTGAGTGTGTCTTTTGGAGTATTTTTAAATATACATAAATGTTCTTTATCATTTTCTTTAAAACTTTGTATTTGGAAATTTCCCCATTTGCTAGGTAAATTCGCAATTTCTGAAATTTTTATTTTCATTTACTACTCTCTATAATCAAATTTATGTTAAGATTTTAGCAAAAAAAGGACAAAAAAATGTTTAAAAGATTTAGAAGATTAAGGCTTAATGAAAACTTAAGATCTATGGTAAGGGAAAATTCTTTAAGCGTGAATGATTTGATTTATCCGCTTTTTGTGGTTAGTGGAACGGGGATAAAAAAAGAAATTTCTTCTATGCCCGATGTGTTTCAAATGAGTTTAGATGAAATTTTAAAAGAGTGTCAAAATGTAGTCAACTTAGGTATTAAAGCTATTATACTTTTTGGCGTTTTAGAAAATGAGAAAAAAGATAGTTGCGGAAGCGATGCTTTAGATGATGAAGGGCTTGTTGCAAGAAGCATAAGAGAGATTAAGAAAAATTTTCCAGATCTTTTTGTAATTAGCGATCTTTGTTTTTGTGAGTATACAGATCACGGGCATTGTGGGATTATCGATCCAAAAACAAAAAGCGTGGATAATGATGCCACTTTAGAAATTTCAGCCAAACAAGCCTTAGTTCACGCAAGAGCAGGGGTAGATATGATAGCACCTAGTGGAATGATGGATGGTATTATCACTACTTTGCGTAAAGCTTTAGATAAGGAAGGTTTTGAAAATTTGCCTATAATGGCGTATTCTACTAAATTTGCATCAAGTTATTATGGGCCATTTCGAGATGTAGCAGAGTCAGCTCCAAGTTATGGAGATAGAAAAAGCTATCAAATGGATTTTGCTAATGGTAAAGAAGCTTTAGAAGAAAGCTTAGAAGATGAAGCACAAGGAGCTGATATTTTAATGGTAAAACCCGCTCTTGCTTATCTTGATGTAATTAAAGAAATATCCCTTTATTCTAACTTGCCTTTGTGTGTTTATAATGTAAGCGGAGAATATGCTATGCTAAAGGCAGCTAAAAATGCGGGAGTGATTGATTATGAAAAAATCTTATATGAAACTATGATAGCTTTTAAAAGAGCAGGGGCAAAGCTTATCATCACTTATCATGCCAAAGAATTAGCTAAAATGTTAAAAGGAGAAAAATGAAACATTTTTTAACTTTAAGAGATTTTTCTAAGGAGGAAATTTTAAGCCTTGTAAATCATGCTAGCGAGCTTAAAAAAGAGCCTAAAAAACTTTTACAAGATAAAACTTTAGCAATGATTTTTGAGAAAAATTCTACAAGAACAAGAATGGCTTTTGAATTAGCCATAACAGAGCTTGGCGGAAAGGCTTTATTTTTAAATAGCAATGATTTACAACTTAGTCGTGGCGAGCCTGTAAAGGATACAGCTAGGGTGATAGGGGCGATGGTTGATTTTGTGATGATGAGAGTCAATAAACATGAAACTTTACTCGAATTTGCAAGATATTCTAAAGCCCCTGTGATCAATGCTTTAAGCGAGCTTTATCACCCTACTCAGGTTTTAGGAGATTTGCTTACTATCAAAGAATGGAATAAGATGCAAAATGGTATAGCAAAAGTTGCTTTTATCGGAGATAGTAACAATATGTGCAATTCTTGGCTTATTGCGGCTGCGATTTTGGGCTTTGAATTTAGTATAGCTATACCAAAAAACTATAAAATTAGCCCTGAAATTTGGGAATTTGCTATGAAACAGGCTTTGATTTCAGGAGCCAAAATTTCCTTAAGTCATGATAAATTTGAAGCCTTAAAGGATAAAGATGTAGTCATCACCGATACTTGGGTTTCTATGGGTGAAGAGAATGAAAAAGAACGCAAGATTAAAGAATTTGAAGGATTTATAATCGATGAGAAGGCTATGAGCGTTGCCAATAAAGACGCGATATTGCTTCATTGTTTGCCTGCTTATAGGGGTTATGAAGTGAGTGAAGAAATTTTTGAAAAACATGCAGATGTGATTTTTGAAGAAGCAAGAAATCGCCTTTATGTGGTAAAAGCCTTGCTTTGCTTTTTGGATAATCAGAGAGGAAGAGAATGAAAGAGCTAGAAAAGTATAGCATTTGCTTAAAACGCATTGATGAATTTAGTCAAAATCTAGGAATAAAGAAAAAAGATAGAACGATTTTTAAAATGAAGCAAAGCGAGAATGAAAACGAAAAATGTTTAGTTCTTGAAAATGGAAGTTTTGATTCTCCTGAGCCTTGGTTTGTGATTGATGAAAACGATGAAATTCACACTTTGCTTTCTTTACAAAGTCTTAAGAATATACTTGAAAGTTTAAAACAAAGTCAAAAAGAGAATTTTGAATTGCGTTTAGAAAAGGCGATTTATCAACAAATTCCTGTAGATTTTAACGATGTTTGGACGGTTGCTATGGATGAGATCAAGCAAAAGGCGCAAAATGGCACCATGGAAGTTAGTATTGATCTTGAAAAATTAATTTCTAAAATCAAACAAAAGCATCCAAATTTATTTGTAGATATGCAAGCGATGATAGAAAGGGTAAACCAAAATGAGAGATTATAAAGCTTTTGTAAAATACTCTAAAGCAGGACCACGCTACACTTCTTATCCTACAGCAGTAGAGTTTAATGCAAATTTCAAATACGAAGAATATATAGAAATTTTAAAAAAGCAAGATAGATCTTTATCGCTTTATTTTCATTTACCATTTTGTAGGAGTGCCTGTTATTTTTGTGGTTGCAATGTTATTTATACAGCCAAAGAAGAGAGTAAAGAAAGATATTTAACTTATATTTTTAAAGAGCTTGATATTTTAAGTACTATTTTAGATACTAAAAGAGAAGTGGTGCAAATGCACTTTGGGGGCGGAACTCCAACTTTTTTTAGTGCTAAACAACTTCAAAATTTGATTTTAAAAATCAGATCTATTTTTAGAAATTTTTCTAAAGATGCAGAGATTAGCTGTGAGATCGATCCGCGTTTTTTAAATGACGAACAAGCCACAGTTTTAACACAAAATGGCTTTAATCGTATCAGCTTTGGAGTGCAGGATTTTGATGAAAAAGTTCAAAAAGAAATTCATCGCATCCAGCCTTTTGAATTAACACAAAATGCTTTAAATCTTGTAAGAAGTAAAGGCATAAAGTCTGTAAATATGGATTTAATTTATGGTTTGCCTTATCAAAATTTACAAAGCTTTACACAAACTTTAGAAAAAGTTATGCTTTTAAATCCTGATCGTTTGGCGATTTTTAATTACGCTCATGTGCCTTGGCTTAAGAAAAATATGAGAAAATTTGATGAAAATACCTTGCCAAGTCCTGATGTTAAACTTGAAATTTTAGAATTTTGTGAGAATTTTTTGAGTAAAAACGGCTATAAAATGATAGGTATGGATCATTTTGCAAAAGAAAATGATGAGCTTTTTAAAGCTTTAGAAAATGGAACTTTACATAGAAATTTCCAAGGTTATACTACTAAAGGTGGTGCTGATTTAGTCGGTGTTGGGCTTACAAGTATAGGCGAAGGACAAAGACATTATGCGCAAAATTTTAAAGATATGTCAAGTTATGAGGCTGCATTAGATAGAGGAGTTTTGCCTTTTGAAAGAGGCGTAGCTTTAAGCGATGATGATGAGCTTAGAAAAGCAGTGATTATGGAGTTAATGGCAAATTTTAAGCTTGATATCAAGTCAATAGAAAAAGAATTTTGCATTGATTTTCAGGAGTATTTTAAAGAGGATTTAAAAGCTTTAGAAGAATACAAAGATTTTATTAATTTTGATGAAAATTTTATCAAAGTCAATGAAACAGGTGTTTTGCTTATAAGAAATATTGCTATGTGTTTTGATGCTTATATGAAAAACATTAGTGAAGATAAAAAAGTATTCTCAAAAACGGTGTAAGATGAAATTTAGTCAAATAAGTGATGCTTGTGTTAAATGTGGCAAATGTATACCTGTTTGTACTATACATGAAGAAAATCGCGATGAAATTACCAGTCCAAGAGGATTTTTAGATCTTTTATCTGCTTATAAAGAGGGAATTCTAGAACTTGATAAAGAAGCTAAGAAAGTTTTTGAATCTTGTTTTTTATGTACCAATTGTGTTGAAGTGTGTCCAAGTAAATTAAGAGTAGATAATGCCATAGAAGAAGTTCGTTATGACATAGCTAAAAAATTTGGTATAGCTTGGTATAAAAAACTTATTTTTTTCTTTTTAAGAAGACGCACAATTTTAGATTTGGTAGCTAAGCTTGGCTATGTGTTTCAAAGTTGTGCGTTTAAAATTCAAAATGAGAATGAAAATACAGGTATGAAGGCAAGATTTTCCATGCCTTTTGTTAAAAAGGGAAGATTACTTACAAGTTTTAATAAAAAAAGTTTCTTAAATTCTAATCCAAAATTTATCAATAATGATGGAGAAAAAACAATAGGTTTTTTTGTAGGTTGTTTGGCGAATTATTTTTACATAGATACGGCTAATGCAGTGCTTAAAATCACTAGGGAATTAAAAATCAATGTGGATTTGATGAAAGAACAAGTGTGTTGTGGAGCGCCGCAATTTTTTACGGGTGATTTTAAAAGTGTTGAAGTTTTGGCTAAAAAAAATATTGAGTATTTTGAAAAAAAATTAGAAAAATTAGATGCTATTATAGTTCCTGAGGCCACTTGTTCGGCTATGTTAAAGATAGATTATGAACATTTTTTTATAATGCAAAATGATTTAGACTGGGCAAAACGCGCAAAATGTGTGTCATCTAAGATATATATGGCTAGCGAGTATTTTTATAAATTTACTTCTTTGGAAGAAATTTTAAAAACAAAAAATAAATTTAATTATAGCATTACTTATCACGATCCTTGCCATGCAAGAAAAATGCAAGGGGTTTTTAAAGAGCCAAGAGAACTTTTAAAAACAAATTATCATTTTGTGGAAATGAGTAATTCTAATACTTGTTGCGGTTTTGGCGGGGTGAGTATGCAAACGGATTATTATGATAAAGCCTTAAGTGTAGGGCTTAAAAAAGCACAAATGATCGATGAAAGTAAGGCTAGTGTGGTAAGTGCCGAGTGTTCAGCTTGTAGAATGCAAATTTCAAATGCATTAGAACAAAATTCAAGTAAGGTTGTTTTTGCTAGTTCTTTAGAGCTTATAGCAAAAGCTTTGTGATGATGAAGATAGTATTTAAAGGCAAAAGTTCTGAATATGAAATTCAAAGATCGTGCTTTTGTGTTGATGCTTTTGTGATTAAAGATAAGATTGAAGAACGAGATGGTGTTGATTTTATCACTTCAAATATAGAGCTTTTGGAATTTAGTGATGACAGTTTTACTTTTGAAGAAATTGTAAAACATTTTAATATTTGTAATAGTGAAGATATGATTATCGTTGAAGATTTTGACATGAAATCAAACAAAGATAATCAAAACCAAGAAGATAATATAAAACATGACATCTTAAAATCTGAAAAAATAATACATGAAAACACAAAACAAATAAGTATGCAATTTAAAAATTTAAAATTTTTTTCAAGAATTTTTAAAAATGAAAATTTTCTTTCTGATTTTAAAGAAAGCAAGCAAGAAGTTGTTGTTATCAAAAAACATGAAAAACTTGAAATTTTTAAAAATTTATCTCAAGAAGATCAAGAAATTAGCTTTGTTAAAATTGAAATTTTAAATTATGATAGTAATGAAGATAGTTTAAGTTTTAATCTTGATATATTTCCAAGCGGTATGAGCTATAAGTATGGAATTTTAAAAGGTTCTATGCATATTATTTTACAAGGTAAAACTTCTAGTACGATGCTTTTTCCGTTTTTAAAAAGCATGATTTATAAAAATAAAAGCGAAAATTCAAGTGAAAAAATTTTTACTTTAATGATAAATCAGAAAAAACACTATAAACTTATCGCAAATCTTTCTTAGTTTTATTTTATTATATTTTCTATATTAGAGCGATTTTTTTCAATTAAAGAGCGATTTTTTTGAGTTGTTTCTTTAAGATCGGCTATATCTTCTTTCATGTTTTGTATGTTTTGGTTGAGTAATTTTATCTTTTTTTCATAGCGAGTAACGATGATAAAGACTACAAATAAAAATATAATAATCAAAAAAATAAATGCTAAAAATTCCATATTTTTCCTTTTTAAAACTAGATTTTGAAATATATCATTTAAATACTTCAAAAAACTTTTATGGGTTTTTATTTTGTATTTTAGTTTTTTTATCTTTAAACTTATATATAAATTTTCAAAAAGTAACAAAAAAATATATAAAAAAATAATTAAATTAAAAAAATAATCAAAGATAATAAATATCTCATTTTTTTATGTTATATTTTAATAAATATCCAAAAAGGATTTTAATATGGAAAAATCACTTTTATTTCATTTTAGACGCATTGGGGTTGAATTTATTATTTTTAGTGTTTATGCTGTTTTTAGTATCTCTTGGGCAGCAACAGGGTCTTTAATGCCCTTGATTTCAAATGATCTTGCTCTAAATACTCAGCAAGCTACTTTAATCACTAGTATGATAGTAGTTGCGAAAATTTTTGGTGCTTCATTTACTGCTTTTTTGGTTTATAAATTCGGATTAAAAAAGGGATATTTTTTAGGCTGTATTTTAATGAGTTCGGGTATCTTTTTAAGTTTTGTAGATAGTTATAGTGGTATTTTGATTATAAGATTTTTAACAGGGCTTGGTTCAGCTTGTGCTTTAGTTTGTTTAGTGCCTATTGCACAACAATGGTTTGAAAAAAAAGCTTTACATTTTGTAATTAGTTTTAATATGACTTCAAATTTGGTAGGCATTACCCTAGGACTTGTTTTAGCTGAAAGTATCTCAAATTATTTTGGAAATTGGAGAGATTCTTTATCATTTTATGCTTGGATTAATTTGATTTTATTGATTTTGTGGCTTTTTGTAGGTAAAGATGAGAATAAAAAAGAAGAAAAAAAGAATAATGCAAAAGATCTTATTTATGCTCTAAAATCTCGTGTTACTTGGGGTATGATTATTTTTTACATAGGGCCTATTTTATTTTTAAATTCTCTTTTTACTTTTTTACCAACTTTTTATGCGCAATATGCGGGTTTTAGTAAAGAATTAGCTGATTTTGCTAAAAAAGAAATTCCAGCCTTGGCTAATTTTGCTATTATTTTTGGTCCTTATCTTGGATTATTTTTTAAAAGAAAAAATATTTCTTTTAAAATAATGCTATTGTCTGGAGGAGCGTGTATTTTTATATGCGGATTTTGTATGTTGTTTTTACAAAATTTAGTATTGATACAGATTTTTGCTGTGTTATCAGGCATTTTTTATTCTATGTGGTTTCCATTTTTCTTTAATCTACCTTCAGAATTAAAAAATTCTAATCCAAATCAAACTGCTTATATTATGAGTGCTTTTTGGAGTATTACCTTTGTTATACTATCATTTAACCTATGGGTAGTATCTTGGAGTGTTGATAAAACCCATAGTTTTACTTTGGGTTTTGTTTATATTTTTGCTTTGATTTTTATTTCAGCGATCTTAGCACAATTTGTTTTACCTAGAAGAGAAAATTTTATATAAGGAGAAAAATAGAATGAATTTAATTCCAGAAATACTAGACTTACAAGGCGAATTTGAAAAAATTCGTCATCAAATTCATGAAAATCCTGAGCTTGGTTTTGATGAATTATGTACTGCAAAATTAGTGGCGCAAAAATTAAAAGAATTTGGTTATGAGGTTTATGAAGAAATAGGAAAAACAGGTGTTGTGGGGGTTTTAAAAAAGGGAAATAACGATAAAAAAATAGGACTTCGTGCAGATATGGATGCTTTGCCTTTACAAGAATGCACAAATTTGCCTTATAAAAGCAAAAAAGAAAATGTAATGCATGCTTGCGGTCATGATGGACATACTACTTCTTTATTGCTTGCTGCAAAGTATTTAGCAAATCAGAATTTTAATGGCACTCTAAATCTTTATTTTCAACCTGCTGAAGAGGGTTTGGGTGGTGCTAAGGCAATGATAGAAGATGGATTGTTTGAAAAATTTGATAGTGATTATGTTTTTGGATGGCACAATATGCCTTTTGGTAGCGATAAGAAATTTTATCTTAAAAAAGGTGCGATGATGGCTTCTTCGGATAGTTATAGCATTGAAGTTATTGGAAGAGGTGGTCATGGAAGTGCTCCAGAAAAGGCAAAAGATCCTATTTATGCTGCTTCTTTACTTGTGGTGGCTTTGCAAAGTATAGTATCTCGCAATGTTGATCCTCAAAATTCAGCAGTTATAAGCATAGGAGCTTTTAATGCAGGGCATGCTTTTAATATCATTCCAGATATTGCAACGATTAAAATGAGTGTTAGAGCATTAGATAATGAAACTAGAAAACTAACTGAAGAAAAAATTTATAAAATTTGTAAAGGTATTGCACAGGCTAATGATATAGAGATTAAAATCAATAAAAATGTTGTTGCACCAGTGACTATGAACAACGATGAAGCTGTGGATTTTGCTAGTGAGGTTGCAAAAGAATTATTTGGCGAAAAAAATTGTGAATTTAATCATCGTCCTTTAATGGCAAGTGAGGATTTTGGATTTTTTTGCGAAATGAAAAAATGTGCCTATGCTTTTTTAGAAAATGAAAACGACATTTATTTACATAATTCTAGTTATGTTTTTAATGATAAGCTTTTAGCTAGGGCTGCAAGTTATTATGCGAAGCTAGCTTTAAAATACTTAAAATAAAAACTAATCTAGAATTTCAAGCACAATTTCTTCCTTTAAACCTTTGATTTGAATTTCTTTGAGTTTTAGGTTTGAAGGAAGGTTTGCTAAAAGCTCTTTATTGTTTTTTACTTGGTTTTTTGCACTTATGGAGAGTAAAATTCCCCTATAAGCTTTAGCAAAATGACTGATGACTTTACCATTTTTTACAAATTTATAGGTATAAAATTTCTTTTTTGGGGTATAGAATTTATCATAAAATCCTGCTCTAAGGTCAAGTATTTCTTCATTTTCCAAGTATTCATCTAAGGCTTTACTAAAATGTTCTTTATAAAATTTCTCTATGGCAAAATTTCCTATTTTAGCCCCTTGCTTGAATTTATAAAAGGGTAGGGTATCATTAGCTCTTACAACGCCAAAAAGATTAGAAAATATAAGAGTATTTTCTAAAATATAAGCTTGACTTTTTTTATCTAAAGCTTTAAAATTAAGATATTCATAACTTACCCCAGTATAAAGCAATATAGCTTCTTGAGTGGGAGCTTGTTTTAAATTGTGTTTAAATTTATCAATTTCATTTTCATTTTTAATGCCAAAAAGTTCTTGTAAATTCTGTAAACTTGCGTTTTTGATAAATTCTTCATAATGCTTTAAAGCTTTTATTCTATAAGGAAATAATTCTTTAAATATAAATGAGTTTTCATTGATAGGATTTTTTACGCAATTTTCATTTTTGCTTTCACTAGGGGAGAATAAAATTTTCATTTTAGCCTTTTTTTGTTAATGTTATGAAACATTAAGAGCAAAGAATTTAATCTTGCTTTTAATGTTTTTGAAGTTTTTATCATTTTAAAATTTAAAACGACGCTCCGCCCATTAACATAGAAAACATGATAAATGGAAGTATAATTTTTAACGCTTCTGTGGCGTCTTGATTGTTGATGCTTAGTTTTTCTATGCTGTCGATTCCTTGTGTGCTATAGTCACTAACAGGGATGTTTTTAAATTTTAAATCAAGATTGAGTTTATAATCATCATTTTGAGTGATATTGTTTAAAATAGCTAAAGCTTTATCAAAGATTAATGTTTGTTCTTCATTTTGACTTTGAGCTTTTAAGGTTTGTAAATTTTCCTTAGCAGTTGCTATATAGCTACTAAATACGCCTTCGGTTTTAAGAGTTGAATCAATTTTAAAATTATTTAAGATGATGTATTTTTGGATTGTATTGCTAAAATCTGAAGCTTGTTCGTAGTTTGCTATATTAAGAAGTTCATTGATAGCTTGTTCATCCATAGCTAAAGTTTGAGTGTTAAATTTTATACCCTTAGAATCAAGGTAATTAAGTAGATCTTCTTTTAGATTTATATTTAGATTTGTATTGAAATTTAATTTTGCGTTATAAAATTTTATATTAAGATTATCTAGATAATTGTTTTCTTGTTTGTTTATGGAGTTATCAAATGATAAAGTATAAGAATCCGAGCTTAATTTATTGATAAAAGAGCTGATTTTTGGATCTTGTTGAAATAAGCTTGCATTGATGTCACTAACAACTTTTTCTCCAAGTTTAAAATCTTCAAAAACCAAATTTGATTGTATGCTTTTTTGGTTTTTAAAAAGATCGTTGTAATATTCTTTAATGTTAATTGATGTATTTGCTTCGCCTTTGTAAATTTCATTTGAGCGAATTTTGATATTTTTTGCTTGAAATAGTTCTTGATACTCATCGTTGTTATCTTTTGCAAGAGTTTTGAAATTTGAACTTAAACACGCTATAAAATCACCATCTGCATTGCATTTAAAATCAGAAAATTCAATCTTTATTCCAGAATCCTGAGAAAGGTTTGCAATTTCTTGTTTAACTGTTTGATTTAGTTGATTTTCATATTTTTTAACTGTTTTTTCATCTATGGAATTTCCGCAAGCTGAAAACAAAACAGCTATTCCAATAGAGAGAAAAATACCTTTTTTCATAGTTTTCTCCTTAAAAATTTTAAAACAAAGATTATATCTTTTTTTACTTAAAATTTAAACAATGCTAAAAGAGAGTGTGAGATTAATTACATTTTTACACATAGGAAAATCTTTTTAGTTTGTTTCAAATGCATTATTTATAATTTTAAGTATAATTAACTTTGCAATTATTATATATTTTTGCAATAGCTTTAAGCTTATTTTTAAAGAAAGGAAATGTATGAAAAAAATACTTCTAAGTGTTTTAACGGCCTTTGTTGCAGTAGTATTGGCTGCTTGTGGAGGAAATTCTGACTCTAAAACTTTAAATTCTCTTGATAAGATCAAGCAAAATGGAGTTATTAGGATTGGGGTATTTGGCGATAAACCACCTTTTGGTTATGTGGATGAAAAAGGAAACAATCAAGGCTATGATATAGCTTTAGCTAAACGCATAGCAAAAGAACTTTTTGGCGATGAAAATAAGGTGCAATTTGTTCTTGTTGAAGCTGCAAATAGGGTTGAGTTTTTAAAATCAAATAAAGTAGATATTATTTTGGCTAATTTTACTCAAACTCCAGAAAGATCTGAACAGGTTGATTTTTGCTTGCCTTATATGAAGGTAGCTTTAGGCGTAGCTGTGCCAAAGGATAGTAATATAACTAGCGTAGAAGATTTAAAAGATAAAACTTTACTTTTAAACAAAGGCACAACAGCGGATGCGTATTTTACGCAAAATTATCCTAATATTAAAACTTTAAAATACGATCAAAATACTGAAACTTTTGCCGCTTTGATGGATAAAAGAGGCGATGCTTTAAGTCATGATAATACCTTGCTTTTTGCTTGGGTGAAAGATCATCCTGATTTTAAAATGGGTATCAAAGAGTTAGGTAACAAAGATGTTATCGCACCAGCAGTTAAAAAAGGTGATAAAGAACTTAAAGAATTTATCGATAATTTGATCATTAAACTAGGCCAAGAGCAGTTTTTTCACAAGGCTTATGATGAAACTTTAAAAGTTCATTTTGGAGATGATGTTAAGGCTGATGATGTAGTGATTGAAGGTGGAAAAATTTAATAAAGGGCTTTTTGCCCTTTAGTTGATTTAGGATAAAATATGCAAAAAAAATACAAAAATATTATTTATGCTTCTTTGGGTGGAATTTTAGAATTTTATGATTTTGTGCTTTTTGCTTTTTTTTTGGATATTTTTGCTAAGGTATTCTTTCCGCAAAATGATGCTTTTTGGATGCAGATAAATGCTTATATAGCCTTTGGTGCTGCTTATTTAGCGCGTCCTTTTGGTTCTATTGTGATGGCACATTTTGCTGATAGATATGGAAGAAAGAATATTTTTTATATTTCTATGCTTTTGATGGTTTTGCCTAGTTTTGCTTTAGCTTTTTTGCCAAGTTATGAAAGTATAGGTATATTTGCTACTTTGATTTTATTCACTATTCGTATTTTGCAAGGTTTAGCCGTTGGAACTGAGGTGAGCGGAGCTTGGATTTATGTGAGCGAATTTGTCAAAGGGTGCCAAATTCCTTTAGCTCTTGGTTTTATTTCAGCGACTTTAACCATAGGTTTATTGCTAGGAAATATTGCCACTTTAGGCATAAGATCTTATTTTACCCCAGAAGAAGTTCAAAGCTATGCTTGGAGAATTCCTTTTATCATAGGAGGATTTTTTGGAATTTTAGCTTTGTTTTTAAGAAATAAACTCAGCGAAACTCCAGAATTTATAAAAGTTCAAAATGAAAAGAAAATTTTAAATTTTCCATTGTTTGAAGCTTTAAAAACTCATAAAATGAGTATGCTTGTTTGTTTTTTAATGACTATGGTTTTAACAAGCGGTGTGGCAACTTTGATGATTTTGCCTAAGTATTTTGAAAGTCTTTTAGCTATGAGTAAAACTTCTGCTTTATGGGTGCAAAATTTTGCTATTTTAGCGGTGATTTTTGGAGCTTTATTTCAAGGTTTTTTAGCAAGCAAATGGGGAAGCTATAGGATTTGTTCTATTTTTAGTATAGCTTTTATTATTTTTGGTGTGCTTTTTAGTTTTTATGATGAGAATTTTTTATTTTATTTTTTACTGGCTTGTTTTGCACAAGGTATTATTACTTTCGCGCCTGTTTTTATGACGCAAATTTTTAAAAGCGAACTTAAATTTAGCGGGCTTAGTTTTGCTTATAATATTTCTTATGCGATTTTAGGTTTTTTAACCCCTTTTATAGTCAATGCTTTTTATAAAGAGTATTTAGGTATTTATCTTGCTATAGTGGGATCTTGCTCCTTGCTTTGTGTGTTTTTGTTAAAACGCGTTTTTGCAAGAAGCAAGATTAAAGAATTAAGCATTGTCTTTTAAAACTTCAAAAACAACCTTAGATATTTTTTCAACTGAAGCGATTTCGCAATGCTCATCAGTTGAATGAGGATTATGGATATTTGGACCTATAGAAGCGCATAAAAGCTCTTGTTTTTTCTCTATAATGCCACACTCAAGCCCTGCATGGATAGCTGAAACTTTGGCATTAGGCGATACTTTTTTAAGCGCTTTAAAAACCATGTCGCTAAGTGCGTTTGGTTTGCCTTCCCAAGGTGGATAGAAATTAAAACTTCTTACTTTAAAATCAAAAGCCTTGAAAAATTCTAAAGTTTCAAATTCTACTTGCTTAAGTCCATCAAGTATATTAGATCTTGCAAAAAGTGCGAATTTGATTTGTTTATCTTGCATTCTTAAAGTAGCTAGGTTAATGCTTGTTTGAATTATACCTAGATTTTCATCATAAGCTCTAACTCCATGAGTAAAAGAATTTATAAGGCTTAAAAGTTTGTTACTTTGATCGCAAATTTCAAATTCACCTTCTTCTTTAAAATCGCATTTTATCCAGTTATTGCTCTTTACTTCATTTTTAAAATGCACTAAAGCTTTGGCGTGTTTAGGTATAGAATTGATTCTTTCTCCACCTTCAAAAGAAATGATTTCTCCTTTATTTTCTTGTATGAATTTAGCCATTTCTTTGATGGAGCTTTTTTCGTTGCGTACGATATTTATGCCTGAGTGTCCACCTTTAAAATTTTGCGCGCAAAGCTCATAAATTTTACCCTTTTTTCTAAGGGTATTAAAAGGCAAGCTAGCTTCTATATCTACTCCACCTGCACAGCCTATCATGATCTCATCATCGCTTTCATGATCTAAATTTAAAAGCATTTTAGATTCTAAAGTGTGCTCGAGTGAATTCACTCCCATGAGTCCTACTTCTTCATCGTTTGTAAAAAGACACTCTAAATTTTCAAATTCAGCCATAGCGCTCATCATGATGGCTATACCTATACCATTATCCGCGCCAAGACTTGAATTTTTGGCTCTTAAAAAGCCATTTTCTTCATAAACTTCTAAGTTTGGTGCATCGCCCATACAGACCATATCATAATGGCTTTGTAAGCAAATTTTTGGTTTGCCTTTTATGGCACGGATATTTCCTGCTTTATCTACACTCACTTTAAAGCCTTTATCTTTAGCATAAGAGCTTAAAAATTCTTTCATTTGTTCTGTTTCATAACTGCAATGAGGAATTTTACATAATTGTTTAAAATTTTCTATAACATTTTGCATTTTATCTCCTTTGTTTTGATAAAATTATGGCATATTTTTTAAAATTTAAAGGCAAAATGATTAAAAAATGAGAATAAATTATAAAAAATTATTTAATTTAAGAAAATTACTAAGTGATCCAAAAAAACTTTTTTCTGTATTAATTTTTACTCTTGTAGTTGTTTTTATCCAGAATTATATTGCCCAAAATTCTAGTTTTGAAGGAAAAGTAGTTAGAATTATTGATGGAGATACTATAGAAGTTAATCATGAAAACAAACTCGCTAGAATAAGATTTTTTGGTATAGATGCACCAGAACTTAAGCAAAGTTTTGGAAAGCAATCAAAAGAAGCTTTAAGTAGAATTTTAAGCGGTAAACAAGTTGAAATTATTTATAAAAATAAAGATACTTATGGTAGAATTGTTGCTATTGTAAAGCTTAATAATGTTGATATTAATCAATTTTTAGTAAGCAAAGGCTATGCTTGGGCTGATACTTACTATAGTAATGCTTATATTAAAGAACAAGAAAATGCTAAGAAAAATCATTTAGGTCTTTGGAAAGAGGGTAATCCTATAGAGCCTTATAAATGGAGAAAACACAATAAATTCTAAGGAAAAACATGAAAAAATATACTTTAATGATACTATTAGTTTTAGGAATTTCTGGATGTTTTGTAAATGAAAGAGGAATTTCAAATCGTTTTTATGATGATTGCAAAGAATATTATGATGGAAGTGGAACTTATCATAAGGATTGCCCAAAGAATTGGGTGGATATTAAAATGACTCCTTGATTATTTTCCACCCACAGAGGCCATTAATGCAGCTGCTACGGCTTCTGGATTGTTGATTTTGGCACCTTGTTCTTGATTTTCTGTAGGTTTAACAGTATTAAGTGGCGGACGCTTGAGTTTAAATATATGCTCATCAGTGCTAACAACTTGTATCGTTCCTTCAAACATTTTAATTTCTTTAACATGCCCGACCACTTTTACATCTCTTTTTTTGGAGGTTTCGTCAAAAAGTGCATGAGCTTCAAGTTCTAAAACATCGCCTAATTTAAGCGGAGCATAAAAAAAACATTTTGATCCAATAATCACTGAAAATTCTTTATTGATAGAGGCTTGTGCTACATAGTTTGCTGCAGCGAAAATAAAGGCATCAAAAATCAATCCTTGATCATCTGCTACCATTTCGCTTGTGGTTATTAAAATTGATTTGGCATAGTTTTTATCAATTTCTATAATGGTTCCAGCAAGCGAGGTGTTTAATTCAGGACAAGTGAGTAATTCTGCTCTAACACGAGATATATCTTCTGCAGATGCGTATTCTTCAAGTTGTGCATATTCTTCAAAATTATCTTTTTTTGCCATATCTAACCTTTAAATTCTACTTATCTACTTCAAAATATCTAAAATTCAATATCGGCAAAAAATAAAAAGAATTTATATTTTAATGCGTATATAAACTCTTTTGGGTGCTTCATAGCCTTCAATGGTAAGATTTTTATCCTTTGGATCTAAGAAATTTTCCAGCGAAAAAGAGTCTATCCATTCTGTTTTTCTTTGTTCGTTTTCATCGGTTTTTTTTGTAGCCAAAACTTCAAATTCTTTAAATCCTGCTCTTTCACACCAGTTTTTTAATGCACTAATGCTTGGTACAAAATAAATATTTGGAATTTTAGAATAAGTTTTATTAGGCACAAGAGCGATTTCTCTCTCATCTTCTATATACATGGTATCTAAAAAAACAACTCCATTTTTATTAAGTCCTGCTTTTAAATCTTTTAGCATTTTTATAGGATCACTTCTATGATAAATCACCCCAAGACAGAAAATCACATCAAATTTCAAGCCATAGCTTGGAAGATCTTCTACGCCTAAAAGTTCGTATTCTATAGGAGTTTTAGCTAAAGCGTTAATGAGTTCAAATTGCAAACGGTATTTGATAGAAGGATCAAAACCTATGAGTTTTGCAGGATTAAATTCAAGCATTTTAAACATATAATAACCATTATTACAGCCTATATCAGCAACGCATTTTTGAGAAATTTCGTTCATAAAAGGCTTTAAAATATTAAATTTAATAAAACTTTGCCATTCTGTATCGATGAAAAGATCGTCTATTTTAAAAGGACCTTTTCTCCATGGTTTAAGTTCTTTTGTTATAGCTAGGATTTCATCTTTGGCTTGAGAATTTGTAGATAAATTTACACTATCATCTAAAGAAAAATTACAAGCAAGATTGAGAGCTTTAAGTTCTTGAATTTTAGCGTATAAAGGGTGATTTAGAAATTGTTTTTTGAGTAAATTTTCTTGCATTTTTATCCTTGACATTTGCTTTTAATGCTAAATTATAACATTAAAAGCTTTTATGGCAATATAAATCTCATATGTATTAAATATTTGATCAAAAATAAATTTTTAAAAACTCAAAATACTTCCCAAAACTCACATAAGCTTTAGAACTATAATCATCATTTTTATAAAGCTTTAGCTAAATCAAGCTTAACATAAAAATTTCCTGTTTTATTATAAAGCAGTTGCAAATCATAGGTATCCATATAGTTTGTTTCACTTACTCTATATAGTTTAGAAACATTCTCACACCAAGAATAACCTATATCATAAAAAGGAGTGATATAAAAATCTTTCAAAGGAGTAGTCATTCTAAGTCCAAAGCTAGCTACTACAGCATTATCTCTATCTTCATTATTATAAACCCTTACTCCATAAGGACCTACTAAAGATATAGTTTTACTATTATCTAGTATAAATAGATTCATTAATAACTTGTTGATAATTTAAGCTAAAAAGATGAGTAAAGGTATCATTAAAGAAATAAGTATTGTTAAGATTGACATTAAGTTTAGCAAATTTTCAAATTCTACTCCATCTACTTTGCTTGTTTCTATACCTCATTAAGAAATTCATGCGTTGATTGCTTTTAGAACTGCTAAGATTTTTATATGAGTATCTTTAGGTTTAAGATAAAAAACTGAACTAAGTTCTCCTTGTTCTAATATAAGTTTATTATAACTTGCATTAGCATAATCGGTTTTTGCTATGATTAAAAAAGGAAGTGCTCTAACTGTTTTTATTACTATGATTAGCTGTATTGACACTATTAAAAGAAAGAACTTTATCTTCTCTCATATCAGAAGCAAGTAAATAATGTTTAAAATTTAAATCGTTTATATTTATAATATTAACTTTAGTATTGTTATAAATTAAAGTAATATTGTTAATATCATGTTTAGAACTCTTAGAATAATAATTTATACCTTGGGGTTTTTATAAGTAGAATTGGTTTTATCATAAAGTTTGTTATCATTAAAATAATACTCTGGAATATTGAAATTTCGATTGTCTGTAGTATTTGCTTGAGTGACTAAAAGCATTGATGCTTAAGAAGGTAACAATAGAAAGTTTAAAACAAAATTTCTCTACACCCCTCCCCGTGAAGTTAAAAAGCTTAATGGCTGGCATAGATATCCTTAAATATTGATTATTATATTTTAACTATTTAACAATATCTGTAAATATTATCAAAAGAAAGCGTAATTATAATATTCTTAAGTATATTAATTATAAATAAAATATTTAAATAATATTAATAATAAAAAAGTTATTTTTTAATTTTATTTTTTATAATATATATTTAATATTATTAAAAAGCTTTATTAAATTAATATTGGACGGAATTTTAATATAAGCTAAAAAGCGATATCAAAGAATTTCCGTTGTATAATCTAATGTTTTTTAAATGTAAAATATTTTTTAAGGTAAAGCGATGAAAATGCGTGTGTATTATGAAGATACTGATGCGGGTGGAGTGGTGTATCATAGTAATTATTTAAAATTTTGTGAGAGAGCAAGAAGTGAAATTTTTTTCAATAAAAAAGTAGATATTTTTGATGCGTCTAAGGGACATTTTTTGCTTGCAAAAGCAAATTGCAATTTCTTAAAACCTGCAAAACTTGGAGATATAATAGAGATTAAAACAAAAATTTTAGAAGTCAAAAATGCTTCTGTGGAAATTTCACAAGAAATTTATAAAGATGAAATTTTGCTTTTTAAAATGGAATTAACTTTAGCTTTTATTAAAAACGAAAAACCAGCTAGAATGGATATGCAGTTAAAAAAGCTCTTTGAAGAATTATTTTAATTCTTCAAAGCTTGCTTGTTTGCCTTGCATAAGACGCACTTTGTAATCAACTTGAGAATTTTTGATTTTCTCATCAAATAAACTTTCACTTTTTTTATTTAAGAATTCGGTATAAAAGTAATCAACTCCTATACTAGTGGCATAAGCAATCCAGTTATAATCTATACTTTGATTAAAAATTTCATTAAGATAGACTAAGTTATCATCGTGGTTATTGATAGAATTAGCAATGATGAAATTTTCTCTATCTCCTTGTTGTGTTAAACTTAAAAATGTTGGATTATAGTTGATTTGAGTGGATAAAAGCACATAAGGATGAATGTTATAAATTCTTAGTTGAGAACTTGCTAGAGCTGTTTTGATCAATGGAGTGTTAAAAAATATTGAGGCATTATTAACTCCGCCTTGTGATCTTAAAAGTCTGCTAAAATCAAGCTTCTCGCCTTCTATGGTATATATTCTAGCATTATTATTTTGAGCAAGAATTCTTGAATTTAGATTGCTTGATAAGGCAGAGCCATCGCTAAATATTGCGATATTAGCATTTGATTTGCTTAAAAGTGTGGTAATTTGAGCATCATAGTCAATACTTCCAAAAATAATATTTTGATTTGAAAATTGTATGTTGTTTTTATGGATGGTCGGTATAAAAATTTTCATATTTCCTGAGTAATTTTTCAACTCATTGGCACCTTTTAGAGTAAATCCAGCTATGGCATACTGATATCCTTGAGCTTGTGCTGCATCAAGCGCGGCTCGAATTTTATCACTATCTTCTGTGCCAGTTAAAAAAACTTTTACTTTGATTTCAGCTCTTTGTCTTAAAAGATAGGCTATGCTTGAATTTATTATAGTATTTGAGTAGCTTTTTATGGTTTTTTCTGGGATAATTATCGCAAGTTTAACAGAAGTAATTTTTTGAACATTTTTTTCAAAATCAGTAATGGAATTTAATAATTTTGCATAAACATTAGATAAAAATTGATCGTTTTGATCTGCAAATTCACTTAAAAAACTAAGATACAATCTTGATTCTAAAAGATCAAAAAGACAGTTTGCGTTGCATTCTTGAACGCTTAATTTAGGATAAAAATTTTCAACAGGTTTTACATCGACTAATTTTTGCTCTTTTGCACTAAGCAAAAAGCAAGATAAGAAAAATATTAAAAATATTTTTTTCATAAAAATCCTTTAATTTTTTTTAAATCTTGTATGAAATTTTTTTCATAACTTGGATTTTTTTCTATAAAATCTAAATCATAACTTGGCATTATGAAAAAATTTTTATAAGCAAAAACTTCACCTTTTAAAATGTGATAATCTTTAAATCCCAAGCTTTTAAATGTGTATTCTCCTAGACAAAGTAAAAAAGCAGGTTGAATCAGTTTTAGTTCGTTCCAGAAAAATGGTAAGCAAGATTGTAGCGAAAAATCATCAAATTTTCCATTACAAAAACATTTAAATAAATAAGAAAAATAAAAATCTTCATCGCAAAGCCCTAAAATTTGATAAATATAGTGTTTTAATTTTTCACCTTTTTTTGAATTAAGTAAAATTCCACTTTCATTTTCACTCTTTTGCCCAAAAACATCAAGAATTAGCAATTTGACATTTTTTATTTTAGGTTCCATAAGACTAAATTTTCTTGTTTTGGAAAATTGACATAAGGCGCAAGATGAAACAAGTTGTTTTAATTCTTGAAAATTTTGTGCTTGTTCAAAGCGGTTTATATGTGTATCAACAAAGTTAAATCCCATAGCTTTTAAATAATAAAGACTTCTTATCATAAATCACACAATTTTTCTAAATTTTCTCCACTTAGACGATAATTTCTCCATTGTTTAAGATGTTTAGCGTTTAAACTTTCATAAAAATTAATACCTAAAATATTATCATTTAAGCAAACCCAGTCGAGTCTTTTTAAATTTTCTTTTTTGCAAATTTCTCCTAAAAATTTAAAAACAGCTTTTCCATAACCTTTTTTACGAAAATTTTCTCGTATATAAATATCTTCAAGATAAATTCCACCGCTACCCCAAAAAGATGAAAAAGTATAAAAATAAATCATGTAGCCTATAGTTTTTTCATTTTCTTTTAACAAAAAAGCACGAGCAAATTTATTTTTTAGTAAAGAATGTTCCAGTTTTTCTTTCGTGCATTGAAGAAAATCTAACATATCTTCGTATTTTGCAAATTCTATGATCATTTCTTGTAAAATATCTAAATCTTCTTGTCTTAAATCAATAATTTTAAATTCTGACATTTTTAACCTTTTAAAAATAATTTCAAAATTTATCAAAAGAATTTAAAAATTACTCTTAATTAAAAGCAATTTATAAGTAAGATTAAGATAAAATACAAGTTTATTTTATAATTTTTTAAGGAAAAATCAAATGAAAAGAACTTATCAGCCGCATGGCACTCCAAGAAAACGCACTCATGGTTTCCGTGTTCGTATGAAAACTAAAAATGGTCGCAAGGTGATCAATGCAAGACGCGCTAAAGGTAGAAAAAGACTTGCTGTGTGAAAAATTTTGATAAATTTAGCACAAACGAGGAATTTTCATCTGTATATAAAGTAGGTAAAAAATGGCATTGCGAAGGTGTGATCATTTTTTATCTGAATAGTTATGAAAAAAAAATAGCAGTTGTTGCTAGTAAAAAAGTTGGAAAAGCAGTGGTTAGAAATCGTTCAAAACGAATTTTAAGGGCTTTGTTTGCTAAGTTTGAAAGATATCTTCAAGATGGCAAATATATTTTTGTAGCTAAAAATGAAATCACTGAACTTTCTTTTTCTAGGTTAGAAAAAAATCTAAAATGGGGATTGAAAAAACTAGAATGTTTCAAATGATATGCCTAAAAATACTCCGTTTTTATCAGAAATTCTTAAGCCCTTTAAAACCCGCTGCTTGTAGGTATTATCCTAGTTGTTCTGAGTATGCACTTTGGCAGTTTCAAAAAAAGAATTTTTTTCTAGCTTTTTTTTCTACTTTTTTTAGAATTTTAAGATGTAACCCTTTTTTTAAAGGGGGATTTGATTATCCTAGAGTTTCTAAAAATTTTTATCCTATGAATTTATGTTTTAAGCCTATATTTTTAGCAAAAAAACAACTTTGTTTTTTATACATACCTTATAAAAATAAAAGTTTTTATCTTATAAAAATCATCTTTAAAAGGACAAATCAGTGAATAATTCAAATAATATTTTTCAGCAAAAGCGTATACTTTTGGCTGTTGTGATTTCTTTTTTATTTTTTGTTGTTTATGATTATTTTTTCATTCCAAAGCAACCTTTAAAAATAGAACAAAACATTACACAACAAAATCAACAAAACACAAGCATAAATAACACTCCTAATATACAAAATACCACCACAAATACTCCAAGTGCGGCTTTAGTTTCGCAAGATAGTGTGATATCTAAGGTTCAAAGCAAACATTTTGAAGCACAAATTGACTCTTTTGGTAGAATTTCTGCTTTTTATTTAAAAGATAAAAAATACCAAAATGAGAAAGGGGAATTTATAAATCTTGTTAGCAAGGAAAATAGTCCTTATCCTTTAGAAATGCGTTTTAGTGATCCAAGTATTAACTCAGAGGCTTTTAAATTTCCTTATATTGCTAACTCTAGCAATCTTTTTGTTGATGAAAATGGAAGTCAAGTTTTAAAACTCACTCAAAATCTTTCCGGATTGAAAATCGAAAAAGATATTACTTTTTATCCAAAAGGAAATTATGAGATAGAAGTTAAACTCAGCAAAAATGCAAATTATTTTATAAGTCCAGGATATCGTCCAAATATTGCCGTAGATAGTTATACAGTTCATGGTGCTTTGGTAATGGATAATAAAGAAACCATCGAAACTTATAAAGATGGAGATGTAGAGAAGGATGAAAGTGCTAATAATGTCGTAATGACTTCGGCTTTTGATAGATACTATGCAACTTTCTTTTATAATTTTGATAAACCTTTAAATGTGGCAATCAGCAAGGATGCTAATAAAAACCCTATAGTTTTTGCTTATAGTGATAATGAATTTAAAGCAGGGGGTTATATAGGTTCTAAAGAACATGTGATTTTAAGAAGTATAGATCCACGCCTTGAAGCAGTTGTTGAATATGGTTGGTTTACTTTTATTGCTAAGCCTATGTTTGAGTTTTTGAATTTCTTACATCAGTATATAGGAAATTGGGGTTGGGCTATCGTTGTGATGACTTTAATTGTGCGTATTATTTTATTCCCACTAACTTATAAATCTATGATTTCTATGAATAAACTTAAAGATCTTGCTCCTAAAATGAAAGATATTAGAGAGCGTTATAAAGGCGATCCACAAAAAATGAATATGCACATGATGGAGCTTTATAAAAAACATGGTGCAAATCCTATGAGTGGTTGTTTGCCTATACTTTTACAAATTCCTATTTTCTTTGCTATTTATCGCGTTTTGCTTAATGCTATTGAGCTAAAAGCAGCTCCTTGGGCGTTTTGGATACATGATTTATCGGTAATGGATCCTTATTTTATTTTGCCTATTTTAATGGGTGCAACGATGTTTTTACAACAACTTATCACACCTATGACTATACAAGATCCTATGCAAGCTAAGATTATGAAATTTTTACCAGTGATTTTTACTTTTTTCTTTATCACTTTCCCAGCAGGACTTACGCTTTATTGGTTTGCAAATAATCTTTGTTCTTTGGTTCAACAATGGGTTATCAATAAAATATTTGCTAAAGAACATCACAAAAAAACAAGTGGAGCATGAAAAATGAAAATCGAAGCCATTGATCTTCAAAGTGCCTTAACAGAAGCTTCAAGAAGTTTAGAATGTTCTGTGATGGACTTAGAATATGAGATTATTCAGCATCCAAGAAAAGGTTTTTTTGGATTTGGAAGAAAAAAGGCAATTATAGAGGCTAAAGCAAAAAAAAGGATTTTGAAAAAAAATCCTAAAAAAGAATTTACAAGTTCAAAAAATCACAAACCAGAAACACATGAGCCAAAACAAGAAAACAAGATTGAAATAAAAAATGAAAAAAATAAAAGTCAAAAAGAAAAATACATAGTAAAAAGTGATGAAATTTTTGATAGTTTTCATCGAGAAAGCAAAGGAGTGCGTAATACTCAGGATATTTTAGATGAGATTCGTATTCAGCTTGTAAAACTTTTAGAAAGCTCCCAGTTTAAAATAGAGCTTAGTGAACTTAGAATGTATGATGAAGATTGTGTTTTGATTCGATTGGATGGGGAAGATGCTGCTTTGATGATAGGCAAAGAAGCACATCGTTACAAGGCTATTTCTTATCTTTTGCATAATTGGATCAATTTAAAATATAATCTTTTAGTGCGCCTTGAGATCGCTCAATTTTTAGAAAATCAAATTCAAGGTATGCAGCTTTATTTACAAAGCGTGATTGAAAAAATTAAAATTCATGGACGCGGACAAACCAAACCTTTAGATGGGGTTTTGATAAAAATCGCTTTAGAGCAGTTAAGAGCTGAATTTCCAGATAAGTATGTAGGAATTAAGCAAAATAATGATCAAAGATTTGTTGTAATAAACGACTTTTTCAAAAAAGATGAGTGATACTATAGCGGCTATTGCCACAGCTCATGGCGTGGGTTCGATTTCTATTGTAAGATTAAGCGGTGAAAGAGCTTTAGAATTTGCCTTAAAGCTTAGCCACAAAACCAAACTCACCCCCCGCCATGCTACTTTTACAAAACTTTTTAATCAAAACAATGAAATCATCGATGAAGCTATAATGATATATTTTAAAGCTCCTTATAGTTTTACAGGTGAAGATATAGTAGAGTTTCAAACTCATGGAGGATTTAGCGTGAGTGAAGTTTTACTCGAAGAACTTGTGAGTTTAGGGGCAAGACTTGCTTTAGCGGGAGAATTTAGCAAAAGAGCGTGTTTAAATGGCAAAATGACTCCTTTAAAAGCCTTAAATATACAAGATCTCATACTTTCAAAATCTGCGCTTGCAGCTAAAATTATAGCACGCAACATGCAGGGAAATCTAGGAGAACTTTTAGAAAAAATTCGCACAGATTTGGTGAAAACTTTAGCTTTTGTAGAAACTAGTATTGATTATGCTGATGATGATTTACCTTCTGATTTATTACAACAAATTTCTACTATGTGTGAAGAAAATTCTAAAATTTTAAAAGAAGTTTATACACTTTCTCAAAGCAGAAAAGGACTTATAGAAGGTTTTAAAATCGCTATTGTAGGTAAGCCAAATGTAGGCAAATCCTCGCTTTTAAATGCCTTGCTTTCTTATGAAAGAGCTATTGTTTCAGATATAGCGGGAACTACTCGTGATACTATAGAAGAGAGCTTTAAACTAGGAACGCATTTATTGCGCATTATAGATACAGCGGGTATTAGAGAAAGTAAAGATGCTATAGAACAAATCGGCGTAGCTTTAAGTAAAAAAAGTTTAGAAGATGCAGATATTATTTTGGCAGTCTTTGATGCTTCAAGAGTACAAGATAAAGAAGATGAGAAAATTTTTGACTTATTAGCAAATACTGATAAAAAAATCTTTTGGATTTTAAATAAAAGTGATTTAGAAAATGTTTTCAAAAATACTCAAAATAAAAATTTTATCAAGCTTAGTGCTCAAAAAGACATCGCTTTGTTAAAAGAAGAATTGCAAAATTATCTTAATTCTTTTGATAGCGAAGGTATTATGGTAAGTTCTTTAGATCTTATTAATGCTTGTAAAATTTCAAGCGAAGCGATTTTTAGAGCTAAAGGACTTTTAGAGGAAAGTTCTTTAGAACTTTTTGCTTTTGAACTTAATTTAGCTATTAATGAACTTGCAAGATTTACTAAAGATTTTCAAAGAGATGAAATTTTAGACGAAATGTTTGGTAATTTTTGTTTAGGAAAATGAAAGGATAAAAATGGATAAAGAAACCATAAAAGCACATAAAATCAGCGATGAAGAATATGCACAAATTTTAGAAATTTTAGGGCGAGAACCAAATCTGTTAGAACTTGGGGTTATTTCTGCGATGTGGAGTGAGCATTGCTCTTATAAATCCAGTAAAAAATATCTTAGTGGTTTTCCAACTAAAGCACCTTGGGTGATTCAAGGCCCAGGAGAAAACGCAGGGGTTATTGATATCGGGCAAGGTATGGCAGCAGTTTTTAAAGTGGAAAGTCACAATCATCCTAGCTTTATTGAACCTTTTGCGGGTGCGGCTACAGGAGTAGGGGGAATTTTACGTGATGTCTTTACTATGGGTGCAAGAGTGGTTGCAGGGCTAAATTCTTTAAAATTTGGCAATATTCATGATGAAAAATGCGGCAAACATCAAAAATACCTTGTTAAAGGTGTGGTAAATGGAATTTCTCATTATGGAAATTGCATGGGTGTGCCAACTATAGGTGGAGAATGTGCTTTTGATGAGTGTTTTAATGGAAATATCTTAGTTAATGCCTTTGCTTTAGGGGTTTGTAAAAGTGAAGATATCTTTTATGCTAAGGCTGAAGGTGTAGGAAATCCTGTGATTTATGTGGGTTCAAAAACAGGGCGTGATGGACTTGGTGGAGCGGTTATGGCAAGTGATAGCTTCAATGAAGAAAGCAAATCTTTGCGTCCTACAGTGCAAATTGGCGATCCTTTCAGTGAAAAACTTCTTATGGAGGCTTGTTTAGAGCTTTTTAAAACCGATTATATTGTGGGTATTCAAGATATGGGTGCTGCAGGGCTTACTTCAAGTTCTTTTGAAATGGCAGGAAGAAGTGGCAGTGGCATGAAACTTTACTTAGATAAAACTCCTATGCGTGAAAGCGGTATGACTCCTTATGAGTTAATGCTTAGCGAATCTCAAGAAAGAATGCTTATTTGTGCGAAAAAAGGCTATGAAGATAAGGTTATAGAAATTTTCAAAAAATGGGATTTAGATGCTGTGGTTATGGGTGAAGTTACCAATACAGGAAAAATGGAGCTTTTTTGGCATGATGAGCTTGTAGGGCTTATTCCTATCGAGCCTTTAAGTGAGAAAGCGCCGATTTTAAGTCGCCCTACAAGCGAGCCAAAATATTTAAGTGAAATTAAAGACTATAAATTTGAGTTAAAATCAAGCGTTCAAGAGCTTTTTATACAAATGCTTCAAAATGAAAATATTAATAATAAAGCTTTTATTTATGATCAATTTGATTCAAGCGTGCAAACCAATACTATAAAAGCTGATGGAAAATTAGGTGCTAGTGTTATTCGTATCAAAGAAAATGGTGCAAGTGTGGCTATGGCTATAGAATGTAATTCACGCTTAAATTATGTAAATCCTAAAATAGGAGCAGCTTTAGCAGTAGCTTCTGCAGGAAGAAAGGTTGCTTGCACAGGAGCTAAGCCTTTGGCAATAAGTGATTGTTTAAATTATGGAAATCCGCAAAATCCTGAAGTGATGTGGCAATTCGCACAAGGTTGCAAAGGTATTAAAGAAGCTTGTAAAGAGTTAAATACCCCAGTAGTAAGCGGCAATGTTTCACTTTATAATGAAACTGAAGGCGTAAGTATTTATCCAAGTCCTACTATAGTAAGCGTAGGGGTTTTAGAAGATGCAAATAAAACCTTAAAAGCTAGTTTTGAAAAAGAAAATTTAAGCGTTTATCTTTTGGGTGAAAGTTTAGGAGAATTTGGCGGATCTATGGTAATGAAAATCCAAGATAAAAAAGTATCAGGAAGTCTTAAAGAGCTTGATTATAAAGCTGAACTTGCACTTTGGGATTTGCTTTATAAAGCCAATCAAAATTCTTTACTTGAGTGTGCCAATAGCGTAGGAATAGGGGGTATTGCTATGACTTTGGCAAAAATGTTTGCTATTTCTAGTGTGGGTGCAAATTTAACAAGTGATTTTGATGATGAAAAAATGATTTTTGATGAGAGTGCAAGTCGTGCTATAGTAGGGCTTAGTAAAGAAAATGAAGAAGCTTTTTTAAATTTAGCTAAAGAATTTGGAGTAAAAGCTTATAAATTAGGTGTGAGTACAAGCCAAAAACATTTTAAACTTGATAGCATTGAGTTAAGCAAGGCTGAACTTGATAAGCTTTATTTTGAAAGTTTTAAAGAGCAAATCCAATGACTTTAGTTTTAATTATACTCGTTGTTTTGGTGTTTTACTGGTATTATAAAACTTGGGGAAAACAGGATTTTTTAAATTCAGCTACAAGAGGAGCTAAAGGCTTTGCTAAGGGTTTTGCTCGTGGGGTTATGGAAGAAAGAATGGATGAGTTTAAAAGGCGTATGAATTACTATGTTATCGCACTTTTGGCAAAAATTGCAAAAAGCGATGGCAGAGTAAGTGAAAATGAAGCTGAAATGATCAAAGATCTTTTAGATGCAAATGCCAAAGATGAAAAAGAAAGAGCTTTTTTAAAAGCAAGTTTTAACGAACATAAAGAAAATTTAAGCGATGCTTTTTATGTGGCAAAAGATTTTTTAAAAGAAGTGCCTTTACCTAAAAATGAGCGTTTTAATGTCTTGCGTGTGCTTGTTTTTATGGCTTTAATCGATGCAGATTTTAATGCTAAAAAGCGTGAAATTTTAGAGCAAATCGCTAAAGCCTTTGATATAGCAAAAAGCGAATTAGATGCTTTTATTGCAAGTCTTTCAAATTTAAAAAGTTCTAAAAAAGAATTAAGTCTTGATGAAGCTTTTGCTATTTTAGAACTTCCAAATAATGCAGATTTAAATGCGGTAAAAAAACAATACCGCAATTTAGCAAAAAAATACCATCCTGATATTTTAAACGCAAACAATGTCAGCGAAGAAGAGCTTAAAATCGGCGTAGAGAAATTTCAAAAAATCAACGAAGCTTATGAAAAAGTTAAAAAACATTTAGAAAGGTAAAAATGAGAGCATTACTTAGTGTGAGTGATAAAGAAGGTATAGTAGAATTTGGCAAAGAGCTTGAAAATTTAGGTTTTGAGATTCTTTCAACAGGCGGGACTTTTAAGCTTTTAAAAGAAAATGGAATAAAAGTTATAGAAGTGAGTGATTTTACAAAGAGTCCTGAGCTTTTTGAAGGGCGTGTGAAGACTTTGCACCCTAAGATTCACGGTGGGATTTTGCATAAAAGAAGCGATGAAAATCATATCAAACAAGCAAAAGAAAATGAAATTTTAGGCATTGAACTAGTTTGTGTAAATTTATATCCTTTTAAAAAAACTACCATTATGAGCGATGATTTTGACGAAATTATAGAAAATATCGACATAGGCGGACCTGCGATGATAAGAAGTGCAGCAAAGAACTATAAAGATGTGATGGTGCTTTGCGATCCACTTGATTATGAAAAAGTGATTGAGACTTTAAAAAAAGGTCAAAATGATGAGAATTTTCGTTTAAATTTGATGATAAAAGCTTATGAGCATACAGCAAATTACGATGCTTATATTGCAAATTATATGAATGAACGCTTTAACGGAGGTTTTGGAGCGAGCAAATTTATAGTAGGACAAAAAGTATTTGATACAAAATATGGAGAAAATCCACATCAAAAAGGGGCTTTATACGAGTTTGATGCCTTTTTTAGCGCAAATTTCAAAGCCCTTAAAGGCGAAGCAAGTTTTAACAATCTAACCGATATTAACGCAGCTTTAAATTTGGCTAGTAGTTTCGATAAAGCTCCAGCTATTGCTATAGTAAAACATGGAAATCCTTGCGGTTTTGCTATAAAAGAAAATTTAGTACAAAGCTATATACATGCTTTAAAATGCGATAGCGTCAGTGCTTATGGAGGAGTGGTTGCAATCAATGGAACTCTTGATGAGGCTTTAGCAAATAAAATCAATGAAATTTATGTAGAAGTAATCATTGCAGCCAATGTAGATGAAAAAGCTTTAACCGTGTTTGAAGGTAAAAAACGCATTAAAATTTTCACTCAAGAAAGTCCGTCTTTAATCCGCAGTTTTGATAAATATGATTTTAAACATATTGATGGGGGTTTTGTATATCAAAACAGCGATGAAGTAGGCGAAGATGAGCTTAAAAATGCAAAGCTTATGAGTCAAAGAGAGGCAAGTAAGGAAGAATTAAAAGATCTTGAAATCGCTATGAAAATAGCAGCATTTACCAAATCAAACAATGTTGTTTATGTAAAAAATGGCGCTATGGTGGCTATAGGTATGGGTATGACAAGTAGAATCGATGCAGCAAAGGCAGCAATCGCTAAAGCTAAAGAAATGGGACTTGATTTGCAAGGTTGCGTTTTAGCAAGTGAAGCCTTTTTTCCTTTTAGAGATAGCATAGATGAAGCAAGTAAAGTAGGGGTTAAAGCTATAGTAGAACCAGGCGGAAGCATAAGAGATGATGAAGTGGTAAAGGCGGCTGATGAGTATGGTATGGCGCTTTATTTCACAGGCGTAAGACATTTTTTACATTAAGTTTAATGGAATGTTATGTTTTTTACACATAATTCAATAAAAATTAAATAAATTATGTGTAAAATATTTCCGAAAAATTTTATTTTTAGGAAACTATGATGTTTAAAACTATAGGATTTAAGGTTTCTGCTGCAATTTTTGTGGTGTTGCTTATAAGTTTTATTGTAATGCAAGTGATTTTAAATTTGGACTTTAAAAATACTGCCAATAAAATGAGCAGGGCAAATTTAGATACCGTAAGTACTTCTGTTTTTCAAACAATGAGAATGGCTATGAATTTAGGAGATCCTGAAAAAATTAAAGAAGCCATTGAAGATGCAAAAAGTATAGAGGGTATTAGTGATATTAAAATTTATCCTTCAAAAGATACTATAGATCTTTTTGAGATGAAAGCTCCTCAAATTTCAAATGATAAGCGTATTATAGAACAATTTTCAAATCCTAAAATTCAAGCTTTAGAAGAAAATGTAAATGGTGTTGTGCATTTAAGATTGATACGCCCTTTGATTGCAGATGAAAGTTGTGTTGCTTGTCATGCAAATGCTAATGTAGGGAGCGTGATAGGGGTTATGGATATATCGCATTCTTTAGAAGGTGTTCAAAAAGATATAAGTAAAACCAGTCAATCTTATATTATAATATTTACTATTGCTTTGATTTTTACCCTTTGTGTGGTTCTTTTAATGCTTAAAGTTGTTGTTGGAAAGCCTGTTTTAGAGCTTTTAAATCATGCTAAAGAATTAGCTCAAGGAAGTGGCAATTTAAAAGCTCGTATTTCAGTTAAAGGTCAAGATGAAATTGCTTTAGCTTGTGGATATATCAATCAATTTATCGAAAAAACTCACAAGGCAGTTAGCGGTGCAAGTCATAATTCAAAAAATGTAGAAAAACAAAGCAATCTTTTAAATTCAAATGCTATTTCTTTAAGTGATATCAGTTCACAAAGTCATAAGCAAATAGATCAAAGTTTTAAACTTGGTGCAAATGTTGGCAATGAACTTGGAGAACTTGCTAGTTTGTCAAATAAGGCAAATAGTGCCAATGAAAAATCCTTTTTATTATTAGAGCAAATGCTTAAATCTTTGTTTAATGTTGCTAATAAAGTATCAACAGTATCTCAAAATGAAAATGAATTGGCTAAAAAAGTTGAAAACATGGTTAATCAAGCAGGTAATATACAAAAAGCAACTCAAATGATGGATGAGATTGCAGATAAAACCAATTTACTATCCCTAAATGCTGGCATAGAAGCAGCTAGGGCTGGTGCATTTGGACGAGGTTTTTCTGTAATTGCTGAGGATGTTAGGCAGTTGGCTCAGAACAGTGAAGAATTTTTGGGAAATGTAGCTCAAATTACAAAAGAGCTTTTGCAAAGTATTAATGAGGTTAGCGCAGAATTAAAGAAAAATGCTCAAAGTATACAAGCTTTAAATGATGACACCACTTTATTGGTTGATGATGCTAATGAGGTTAAATTATGCAACGAAGATGCTAGGGCTTTGGTAACTCAATGTACTGAAAAAATAAAAATTTCCCAAGAGAATATACAAAATTTACTTTCTCGTATGCAAAAAAATGTCGAAGTAAGTGAAAAGAATGAAGAAATTTCTAAAATTCTGCTTCAAGTTGCAGATGAGTTAAAAATAGTGTGTCATAATCTCGAAAGCGAACTTAACCAATTTCAAATTTAAAGGAATAAAATGAAAAAAACGCTTCAAATTGCTTTAGCTGCAACTTTTTTTGCGGGTTGTGCTAGTACTTCTGTTACTTCATCTACTTCTAAAGGTAATAATGAACTTGTGCAAAACCAGCTTTTCAAAATAGAAAAAATTATAGTTAATGGTAAAACTTTTGATCCAAAAAACGCAGAGGAAAGTCCAAATATTAGTTTTGAAAATAATAAATTTTATGGTTATTCAGGATGTAATCGTTTTTTTGGTTCTTACCAAACTAAGGCAGATACTTTGCAAATCGAAGGTGATCGCGTAGCTTCAACTCAAATGCTTTGTCATCCAATGGATGTAATGGATTTTGAAAATTCTTTCCTTTCAAATTTCAAAGGAACTTTTAAAATTTCAAATGAAAATGGAAAACTTGTTTTAAGTAATGATGAAATGAAAATCTTTTTTAAATAATACACTAAAGCCTCGAAATATCGAGGCAATCTTCTTAAATTTGACAAAATTCCAAAAAATGATACAATTATAATTTTATTATCAAAAAAGGTAGTTAAATGATAAAATCAATTCCTGAATGGAGTGAGCAAGAATACCTCATGCTTTCTTTACCTCATGAAAAAAGCGATTGGAGTCCATATTTAGAGGAAATTTTGCAAAGTTATAAAGAATTTGTAAAAGTGGTAAGTGAATTTCAAAAAGTTTTACTTATAGCTCCTAAACAGAGTGATTTTGAAAATTTTAAAGATATAAAAAATGTTGAGTTTTTTAAATGTGATACAAATGATACTTGGATACGTGATTTTGGAGCTATAGATATAGTAGAAAATAATCGTTTAAAGGCTCTTGATTTTACTTTTAATGCTTGGGGAAATAAATTTCAAAGTGAGCTTGATAATGCTGTAAATTCTAAGCTTTTTAAAGAAAAATTTAAAGAGGGGCTTAAAAAGGTGGATTTTGTTTTAGAAGGAGGAAGTATTGACTTTAATGGAGAGGGTGTGATGCTTACAAGCTCTCATTGTCTTTTAAATGAAAATAGAAATTCTCATCTAAACAAAACCCAAATTGATATAAAATTAAAAGAAATTTTTGGTTTAAAACAAATTATTTGGCTAGAAAATGGTTTCATAAAAGGTGATGATACAGATCATCATATCGATACCTTAGCAAGATTTATAGATAAAAATACCATAGCACATTGTGTTTGTGAAGATGAAGAGGATGAGCATTATTTGCCTTTGCAAAAAATGAAAGAAGAGCTTAAAAAAACAGGCTTTGATTTAGTAGAACTTCCTATACCTAAGCCTTTATACTATAAAGGAAGAAGATTGGGGGCGACTTATGCGAATTTTGTTTTTATAAATAATGCTTTAATTGTGCCTTTTTATAAGGATAAAAATGATGAAATCATAACTAAAAGACTTTCTAAAGCTTTACCCAATCATAAAATTATAGGAGTAGATGCAAGAGTGTTTTTACGACAAAACGGTTCTTTGCATTGTTCTTGTCAAAATCGTTTCAAAGGTTTAAGATGAGTTTGCAAAAAAAAGCAACTCTTGTAGCAAGTTTATGTGCTATTGTTTTAGCCCTGGTTAAATTTATAGTAGGCTTAACAAGTGGTTCTGTTGCAGTGCTTTCAAGTGCGATTGATTCTTTAATGGATTTTGCTATTTCTGCTTTTAATTTTTTAGCTCTTAAAAAAAGCTCACAAAAGGCGAATGAAAATTATAATTTTGGTTTTTCTAAAATTGAAGCTTTAATGGGTTTGTTAGAAGGTGTTTTTATAGTTGGCGTGGGGATTTTTATTTTTTATGAGAGTATTTTAAAGATTTATTATAAAGAAGAAATTAAAGATTTAAATTCAAGCATCTATGTGATGATTTTTGCTTTAATTATGACTTTTTTTCTTGTGCTTTTTTTAAATTATGTAGCTAAAAAAACCAAAAGTTTGATTATAGAAAGTGATGCTTTGCATTACAAAACAGATTGCTTAACCAATGCTTGTACTTTAGGGGCTTTGGTTTTGATTTATTTTACAAATTTACATATTATTGATGCTATTTTTGGGATAGTGATCAGTCTTTATACGGCATTTTCTGCTTTTAAAATCATTAAAAAAGCTTTGGCTTTTTTAATGGATGAGGCTTTACCTAAGGAACAAGTGGATAAAATTTGTACTTTGATTTCTAATAATCCTGAAATAATTTCCTATCATGAATTAAAGACGCGTAAAACTCCAAGTTGTAATTATTTAAGCGTGCATTTGGTTTTTTGCCCTATAATTTCGCTTTTAAATGCGCATAAAATTTCAGATGAAATAGAAGAAGGTGTGCGTAAGATGTTTGAAAATGAAAAATGGGATATACAAATTCATTTAGATCCTTATGATGATGCAGAACAAGAAAGGCAAAGACAATGAAAATCGCTTTAATACAACAAAAATTTCACTCAAACAAAGAACAAACTATAAAAAAAACTTGCGAATTTATAGAAGAAGCCTCTAAACAAGGAGCTGAGCTTATTTGTTTAGGAGAGCTTCATCAAAGTGAGTATTTTTGTCAAAGTGAAAATGTGGATTTTTTTGACTATGCTAATGATTATGAAAAAGATGTGAAATTTTGGGCAAATATAGCTAGAAAAAATCAAATAGTGCTTATTACTTCATTATTTGAAAAACGAAGTGCCGGACTTTATCATAATACTGCAGTGGTTTTTGAAAAAGATGGTTCTATAGCAGGTAAATATCGCAAAATGCACATACCTGATGATCCTTGTTTTTATGAAAAATTTTATTTTACTCCTGGAGATTTGGGTTTTGAACCTATAAATACAAGTTTAGGTAAGCTTGGAGTGCTTATTTGTTGGGATCAGTGGTATCCTGAAGCAGCAAGAATTATGGCTTTAAAAGGAGCTGAGATTCTTATTTATCCCACGGCAATTGGTTGGTTTGATAAGGATGAAGATGAAGAAAAACAAAGGCAGCTCAATGCTTGGCTTGGTGTTCAAAAAGGACATGCTATAGCTAATGGTTTATATGTAGTAGCTATCAATAGAGTAGGTTTTGAAAAAGATGTAAGTGGGGTAGAAGAGGGCATTAGATTTTGGGGAAATTCTTTTGTTTTTGGCCCTCAAGGTGAAGAACTTTGTCTTTTAGATTCTCAAAACGAATGTGTAAAAATCATAGAAATAGATAAAAAAAGAAGTGAAAATGTGCGTCGTTGGTGGCCTTTTTTGCGAGATAGACGCATAGAATATTTTGCAGATTTAACTAAAAGATTTATTGATTAAATCAATAAATCTTATTTGTTTTGTATATTTTCAAGATAGCTTTTTATTTGCTCTTTTTCTTGTTCGTTTAAATTTATAAAACTTATTTCTTTAAGTCTTGATAAAAGCAAATTATCTTCTAAAATTTCATTTTTTCCTATTTCTAAAGAAGTGATGACGCTAGAACTTATGAGAAGTCTTTGGGTTGTATCTTTTCTTAAGCCCCATATATTATGTATGGCAATATTATTATCTGTAATTTGTCCTGCATAAAGCATAATATGTCCAGGTAAATAAAGTAAACTAAGATAAGCTTTCCCAAAGCGGTTTAAAAAATCTTTTTTTTGAGAATTGCTAAGAGTGCTTATATCAAAATGATTAAAAGAATTTTTTTGTGCAACTGAATTTCTTGGTAGATAAAGTCCAAAAGCTGAAAAGATATCACGAGTTAGTAAAGAACAATCTCTTTCAAAATTATAACCGCCCCAGCCATAAGGCAAATTTAAAACTTGTGAAAGTTGATTTTTTAAATTTTTATCATTGAATTGTAAAGGAAATTTAGATACATCTTTTTTAGAAATTTTATATTTTTTAGAACCTATTTTTCCATAAAAATAGTTTTTATCTTCTTTGTAGCAAGGATAAATAGCGCCAATTCTACTTTCAAAGAAAAATTTACCATCCTCGCTATAGATAGGAAATTTTTCTTTTAGTGGTGTGATAAAGTTGAGATTTTCATAGATTTTCGCTCTATCGTTTGAGAAAAATTCCAAATTTTTACTTTCAACAAATCCAAATCCAGCTTCACCTAAAACAAAAGCATAACGCTTATCTTTACTAAAATGTGAAATTAAGACAGGGGTTCCAGCATTTAAAATGCCATCGCTTGCATAGTCAAAAGGAATTCCTTCATTTTCAAAAAAAGGATTTTTTAAGATAGCTCTTTGGGTTGGAAGATTTTTAATGATTGTATTTTGGATAATTAAAGCTTTTTGATTAAGTTTACCGAATTCTTGGATATTTGCATTATTTATAGCGTTTTTAAACCATGAAAGTGGAATAATTTGTTTATTGAAAAAATAATAAGTATTTTTTGAATTTAAATATAAAGGAAAGGACCAAAAAATATTTTGTCCTTTGTAATTTTTAAACGAATCATGCCAAGGGTTAAAGAAATATTTTTTATATCGTTTTGCATCAAAATTAATATCGTAAGCAAATTGTGGTAAAATGCTTACATTTTGTTCGTATTCAAGTTTTGCATAATGTTGATTTTCATTTTTTTGTTCTAAATTTTCATGATGAAGTGAAGTTAAATTTTTTGTTGAACAAGCTGTTAAAAATAGCACTATAAAAGTAAAATATAAACAAGATTTCATAATCAACCTTTTAGAAAAAATAGTTATAATTAAAGCCAAGGAAATATAATGCTTGATAAACTAGAAAAAATTTTAGCTTATGATAATGTTTTTTTAAGTGGTGGTGCTGGAGTTGGTAAAAGCTTTTTGACAAATGAGCTTATCAAATCTTATAGAAAACAAAAAAAATTAGCCATAGCTCTTGGTTCTAGTGCTCTATCGGCGTTTAATATAGGCGGTGTTACTTTACACAGCTTTTTTTGTTTAGGGTATTGTGATGATATGATGAAATTAAGTGCATTGGATCGCAATCAAAAACAAAAAGAAAAATTAACAAAACTTAAAGAACTTTTAAAAACGATTGAGCTTATTATTATCGATGAAATTTCCATGGTTAGTGCAAGTGTTTTTGAAATGATAGGTTTTAGACTTAAAAATTCTCAATTTAATGGAAAAATTTTAGTTGTAGGAGATTTTTTTCAATTGCCTCCCGTAGTTAAAGAAAAAAAGGAAACTTTATTTAACCATTCTTATTATGCTTTTTCTTCATTTTTTTGGCAAGATTTAAATTTTAAGAATGTTAAACTTTCTCAACCTAAAAGAACGCAAAATATGGAATTTTATAACCATTTATCTTTGATTAGACAAGGTTTTTTAGATGAAAAAATTTTAAGCTTTTTTGAATCTTTGCGAATTGATTATAAAGAATTAGAAAATTTAGAAGATGATTATACTTTACTTTGTGGTATCAATAAAAAAGTAAACAATATTAATCAAGAAAAATTAAGCAAACTTGAGACCCCGCTTGTATGCTTTAAAGCTCAGGTTAAAAAAGAAGATAAGAGAATAAAAGATGAAGAGCTTGATTCTTGGATTAGAAGCTTAAATATATTGGAAGAATTAAATATTAAAATAGGCGCTCGTATTATTTTTTGTGTAAATAATTGGGATAAGAATTATTATAATGGAGAGCAAGGCATTATAGAAGATATTCTTTATGAAGAGGAGAAAATTTATATTAGCATTATTAAAAATAATGGGATGAAAATTTTACTTGAACCTTATACTTTTTTCATGGAAGAACTTGAGCAATCAGGTAAAGATTTTGTTGTTAATATTCTCGCAAGTGTTACACAGTTTCCTATTAAATTAGCTTATGCTATTACTATACACAAATCACAAGGTATGAGCATTGAAAAATTAGTGTGTGATATTGATCATATTTTTGAAAATGGACAGCTTTATGTCGCTCTTTCTCGCGCTACAAACCCAAATACTTTAAAAATTTATTCTACAAAAAAGATAAATTTTGGATTTTATTTTGCTAATATTTTAAAAATAGATTCTAATGTGATCGAATTTTATAAAAAACATAATTTTTTAGATCTTGAAATACAAGAACAAATCATTTAAAGGCATTAAATGAAAAAAATATTTTTAAGTGTTTTTTTGGTTTTGAGTTTAAATGCTCAAAATCTTGAAATAGATAACATAAGAACAGATTTGTATTCTAAAAGTGGGACAAATGTTCTTAAAAAAGTTGAAATTTCTTTGGAATTTGATGGGAATAATTTAAAAGAAAATGAAAATAAGTTAATTGATGCTGTAAATACAGTAATTTCAGGATTTTTTTACGAAGATATTTTTACAGAAATTGGAAAAAATAATTTTAAAAAGACTTTAGAAAAATTTTTAGATAAGAAATATAAGATTAAATTAGATGATATATATATCATATCTTTAAGCGGAGTGGAAAAATTTGATTTAGAGGAGTTTAAACGCTTTTTAGAAAGCACTGAGGCTAAAGAGAAGGGTATGGGCAGCGAGGTAAAAAAAGCACTTGAAAACTTAGAAGCTCCTAAAACTCAAGTTCCTAGTGTTGAAAAGATCTCAACTCCTAGTGTTCCAAATTTAGAAGTCAAACAAGTTGAACAGCTTTTCAAAGATTCAGATGAAGAAAATAAAAATGACAATGGAGAAATCAATATAGATAATTTAAATACACCTAAAATGACTCCAGATATAGAAGAAAAAATTAAAAGAGATTTAATCGCCAATCCTCCACAAATATTCAAAGAAAATAACGCAAGCAAGCCTTATCATTTACCACAAACAGGTTATGATATAAAGCTTGATGAAAATACAACGCAAAATTAGCGAACTATGTCATAATTTTGCGGAATTTTTGCCTTAAAAACATCGGAATTAATTTTTGGATTTTTAATTTGATTGTTTAGATTGATTATAACATCATTTTCAAATTCATCTTTATAGGATATGCTTTGAATTTGCTCTTGATTGAGTTTAATTGTATAATTTATATTATCATATTTTGCTACAAGTTTATCTTTATCTATAAGACTTGCTTTTTTGAAAATTTCATTAAGATTTGGAATGTTATCAAGATGAGAGAAAATGACTTGCTCTAGATCGTGCTCTATTATGGTTACTTGATTTTTGTTAATATAAATCTCTTTTTTACTAGGAGTATCATAACTCCAATATGCTTGATCTTTACTCAGTATAAAATGTCCAGAATAAGAAAGTGTAGAGTTTTTGGATTTTACTATTTGGATAAAATCGCTTGAAAAGGTATTAAAATTAAGATCAAGGGCAAAAAGTTGTCCTATAAAAATAAAAAATATCAAGAATGTTTTTTTCATTTATTTTCCTTAAAAAAATTATATTTTTTATATCATTCTAGCTAATTTTAATTAAATAATCGTTATAATGATAGTTTGAAAAATTTATAAAGGTTTAAAAATGTTTTTAAATACCTTAAAAGCCGTTTTTGGAACAAAAAATGATCGTGAAGTTAAAAAATACTTCAAGCGTGTAGCACAAATCAATGCTTTAGAAGGCAAATATCAAAATTTAAGCGATGATGAATTAAAAGCCGAATTTGCAAAATTTAAAGAGCAAATTTTAAGCGGAGAAAAAAACGAAAATGATATCTTAAATGATGTTTTTGCTATAGTCAGAGAGACAGGTAAGAGAACTTTAAATATGCGTCATTTTGATGTGCAGTTAATCGGTGGTATGGTTTTACACGATGGAAAAATCGCAGAAATGAAAACAGGAGAAGGTAAAACCCTTGTAGCGACCTTGCCTGTTGTTTTAAATGCCATGAGTGGCAAAGGCGTACATGTCGTTACAGTGAATGATTATCTAGCCAAAAGAGATGCTGAGCAAATGAGTGCGATTTATAATTTTTTAGGTTTTAGCGTAGGTGTGATTCTTTCTTCTCAAAATAGTGACATAGAGCACAAGCAAGCTTATGATTGCGATATTACTTATGGAACCAATAATGAGTTTGGTTTTGATTATTTGCGTGATAATATGAAATTTTCAAAAGTTGAAAAAGTTCAAAGAGAGCATAATTTTGTTATTGTAGATGAAGTAGATAGTATTTTAATTGATGAGGCAAGAACTCCGCTTATCATCAGCGGCCCTACAAATCGCACTTTAGATGGTTATATTAAAGCCAATGAAGTAGCTAAGCAAATGCAAAAAGGCGAAGTAGTTTTACCTCCTGCAAAACCTGAGGGTGATTTTGTGGTAGATGAGAAAAATCGTAGTGTTTTGATTACCGAAGCAGGTATTGCTAAGGCTGAAAAACTTTTTGGTGTAGAAAATTTATACAGTCTTGATAATGCTATCTTAGCACATCAGCTTGATCAAGCTTTAAAGGCACATAATCTTTTTGAAAAAGATGTGCATTATGTTTTAAGAAATAATGAAGTTATCATCGTTGATGAATTTACAGGGCGTTTAAGCGAAGGACGTCGTTTTAGTGAAGGATTGCATCAAGCTTTAGAAGCTAAAGAAAATGTAAAAATTCAAGAAGAAAGCCAAACTCTAGCAGATATTACTTTTCAAAATTATTTTAGAATGTACAATAAACTCGCAGGTATGACAGGAACTGCACAAACAGAAGCGACTGAATTTTCTCAAATTTATAGTTTAGATGTTATTTCTATACCGACAAATATTCCTATTAAAAGACAAGATAAAGATGATCTTATCTATAAAACTCAAAATGAAAAATTTAAAGCCGTAATTGAAGAGATTAAAAAAGCCAATGCTAAAGGTCAGCCTGTGCTTGTAGGAACCGCAAGTATAGAACGCAGTGAAGTTTTTCACAATATGCTTGTAAAAGAGAAAATCCCTCATCATGTTTTAAATGCTAAAAATCACGAACAAGAAGCTTTGATTATCCAAGATGCAGGTAAAAAAGGTGCCGTAACTATCGCTACAAATATGGCAGGTCGTGGTGTGGATATAAAAATCGATGATGAGATTAGGGCTTTGGGTGGGCTTTATATTATAGGTACAGAAAGACATGAAAGCCGCCGTATTGATAATCAACTTCGTGGTCGTGCAGGAAGGCAGGGCGATCCTGGAATAAGTCGTTTTTATCTAAGTTTAGAAGATAATCTTTTAAGAATTTTTGGTGGGGATCGTATTAAAAGCATTATGGATCGCTTAGGTATAGAAGAGGGCGAAAGCATAGAGTCAAGAATCGTTACAAGAGCGGTTGAAAATGCGCAAAAAAAAGTAGAAAGCTTACATTTTGAAAGCAGAAAGCATTTGTTAGAATATGATGATGTAGCAAATGAACAAAGAAAAACTATTTATCGTTATCGTAATGAGCTTTTAGATGAAAACTATGATATTAGAGCTAAAATTTCTCAAAATATCGCTGAATATAGCACAAATGTAATGAATGATTATATGCTTGATGAAAGCGGTTCTAATGTAAATTTTGAAAATTTGAAAGCAAAAATTTTATATGAGTGTTCAACTCAGATTAGTGAAAAAGATTTTGAAAATTTAAGCGTCATTGAAATGCAAGACAAGCTAAGTCAAATTCTTGAAAATTCTTATAATGAAAAGATGTCAAGACTTGAGATTAAAGAATTGCGTAATATAGAGCGTATTTTATATTTGCAAGTTTTGGATAATGCTTGGAGAGAGCATTTGTATCAAATGGATATTTTAAAAACAGGAATAGGACTTCGCGGATACAATCAAAAAGATCCTCTTGTGGAATATAAGAAAGAAAGTTATAATCTTTTCTTGGAGCTAGTTAATCGTATTAAATTTGATAGTATTAAACTACTTTTTAGTGTGCAATTTAATCAAGAAGAGGTACAAAATTTAGAAAATAAAGCCAATGAAGAAAATGAAAAGCTACTTCAAAGCTCAGTAGAAATGGGTGCAAGCGAAGATAATCTTGGCGAAGCTGAGTTTAAAAAAGTTCCACGCAATGCTCCTTGTCCTTGCGGAAGTGGAAAAAAATTTAAAGAATGCCATGGAAAAAGTGGTCCTAAGCAAGGAATTTTAGCTTGAATAAAAGCGTTTTAAAATATTTACTTTTTAAATATTTAAGATTTGATAAAGAACAACCCTTTATCAATCTTTCTATGCTTTTGGCCTTTTTAGGAGTTTGCGTAGGACTTTGTGTTTTGCTTGTAGCTATGGCAATTATGAATGGTTTTGATAAAGAATTTGAAAAACGCTTTTTTGTGATGAATTATCCTATTACTATTTTGCCTAAATTTTACGCTCCTGTAAATGATGAATTTATAGATGAGTTAAGAAAAACATTTCCAAATTTGTTATTTAGCCCTTATATAAGTACTCAAGTTGTTATAAAGGGGGATAATCGTTTTGAAGGTGGTGTGCTTTTTGGCGTTAATTTTAATGATGAAAAAAAAATAAACGAAGTGGTTGCTAAAGCTTTAAAGGATGAGAATTTAAGTGGTTTTGATATACTTGTAGGATCAGCACTTATTGATGAATTTGGTTTGCATAAAAATGACAAACTTTCACTTATTTTTTCAAATCTTAATCCTAGTGGATTTTCTTTAGTACCACAAACTAAACGTTTTGATGTTAAAGCGCGTTTTACTTCAGGGCTTGCATTTTATGATAAAGCTTATATGTACACAGATGTTGATGCATTGAAAAAAGTACTTGGAATGCCTAAAAATCCAAATTATGATGGAGTTCATGTATATAGTGATAATGCTTTTAAGGATGTTGAAAAAATTAAATCTTATTTAAAAGACGATTATGCTGTAGTAGGCTGGTGGGAACAAAATAAAAATTTCTTTTCAGCCTTAGAGCTTGAGAAAAGAGCGCTTTTTATAGTGTTGATGCTTATTATTTTGGTTGCAAGTTTAAATATAGTAAGTTCTTTATTGATGATAGTAATGAATCGTCGCAGTGAAATAGCACTTTTACTTGCCCTAGGTGCAAGCAAAAATGAGGTAAAAAAGAGTTTTTTTGCCTTAGGCATGCTTATTGGCGGCGGTGGTATGATAGTGGGTGTGATGCTTGCATTTTTTGCTTTATGGCTTTTAGGAAATTTTGATATTGTAACTTTACCTGCTGATGTTTATGGAACCAGTAAATTACCACTTGATTTGTCTTTAATGGATTTTTCTTTAACCATTATAGGTGCTTTAATAATCATAGCTTTATCGTCTTTTTATCCTGCAAAAAAAGCAACTCAAATTAACATTTTAGATACTTTAAGAAATGAATAAATTGTAATTTTGGAGATTTTTATTGTCTTTGTTTATCCAAAAAAATAAGAATTTTAAACCTTTAAAACCTCTATCAAAGTCAAAAATAATCACTAATTTAATTCTTTTGATTTTATTTTTAATATTGTTTTGTTATTGTAGTTTTAGTATAAGTGCTTATCATTTTGATTTTAGTGCAATTGCGACCTATAAAGAAAAATTTCTTCAAGGTTTTTTAAATACCTTAATAATCAGTTTTTTTTCTTTATTACTGAGTATAATTTTGGGTGGAGTTTTTTGTGCTTTTTCTTTAAGTTCAATTGTTTTTTTAAGATTTTTATCTATATTTTACATAGAGCTTATCAGAGGAACCCCTTTACTAGTGCAGGTATTATTGATATATTATATCGTTGCAAATAATTTAGGACTTGATAATCGATATGTGGCTGGAGTTATTATTTTATCATGTTTTTCTGCTGCTTACTTAGCTGAAATATTTAGAGCTGGAATTTTAAGTATTTCTATATCTCAGCTTGAGAGCGCTAGGGCTTTAGGGTTAAAAGAGATGCAGGTTTTTGCGTATGTAATTTTTCCCCAAGCTTTAAAAAATATTTTAGCACCGCTGAGTGGACAATTTGCAAATTTAATTAAAGATAGTTCATTATTAAGCGTTATTGCTGTAAATGAATTAACCCAAAGTGCACAAGAGATAAATTCTTATACTTTTGCTACTCTTGAAGCTTATGTAATTTTGGCTATTACATATCTTGTTTTGACTTTACCTATAAGTATATTTTCTCGTTATTTGGAGAGAAAATGCCAAAAATGATTTAAAAAAGCTTGACAAATAGAGCTAATTTTGGCATAATCACATTTTTATTTCAGAAAATGTCTCGTTAGCTCAGCCGGTAGAGCATCTCCCTTTTAAGGAGGGGGCCGTTGGTTCGAATCCAACACGGGACACCATTATAAAGGTCGCTTAGCTCAGTTGGTAGAGCGCCACCCTTACAAGGTGGATGTCATAAGTTCGAGTCTTATAGTGACCACCATTTTATAAAATCATAAATAGGTTTTATAATCTCTACTTCTTTACTTTGGATGCAGCGGTAGTTCAGCTGGTTAGAATGCCGCCCTGTCACGGCGGAGGTCGCGGGTTCGAGCCCCGTCCGCTGCGCCATCTTGTCTCGTTAGCTCAGCCGGTAGAGCATCTCCCTTTTAAGGAGGGGGCCGTTGGTTCGAATCCAACACGGGACACCATTTTTATTGTTAGGGTTATGACCCTTTCGTCTAGTGGCCCAGGACAACACTCTCTCTGTGTGGAAACAGAGGTTCAAATCCTCTAGGGGTCGCCAATTATAGGTCGCTTAGCTCAGTTGGTAGAGCGCCACCCTTACAAGGTGGATGTCATAAGTTCGAGTCTTATAGTGACCACCATTTTATAAAATCATAAATAGGTTTTATAATCTCTACTTCTTTACTTTGGATGCAGCGGTAGTTCAGCTGGTTAGAATGCCGCCCTGTCACGGCGGAGGTCGCGGGTTCGAGCCCCGTCCGCTGCGCCATCTTGCTTGGTAACAATTTTATAAGTATAATTTGCAAAATAATAAAAAATAGAGCTAAGGAAAAAAATGCTTATTATTGGACATAAATTATTAAAAAATTTAGATTTTTCTTTTATTGAAAGTGTTGAAGAAGTTAAAGATAATAAAGTTTATTGTATTGTTTATGATGAAAAATTGATTTCTTATTTAAGTCAAAATGATTTTGAATTTGCTATTTTAGTTCAAAATAAAGACGAGATATTTTTAGCCAATGCTTTAGGAGCTAAGTTTTTGCTTTGCAATGACAAAAAACTTGCAAAATTTGCTAGCAAGGTTGCAGAATTTTATGTTTTTGATAGTAGGGTTTTAATGATTGTTGATAAATTAGAGAATTTTAAAAAATTTTATAAATTAAAAATCGATGGAATGATTTTAAAAGATAATATAGATAATTTTCCTAAAAACTGATAAATTCTTTTGTAAAATAAGTGCTAATTGACGAGGTTTAAATAATGCAAAAAAAATCTTTTTTGAAAATTTACGGATTAATTCCTTTTTTACTTATAGCATTCATCAATGCTTTTGTGGATTTGGGACATAAAATTATTATTCAAAATACTATTTATAAGGCCTATGAAGGAAGCGAGCAGTTATTTTTAAATGCTATAGTTAATGCTTTGATTTTACTTCCTTTTATTCTTATGCTTTCTCCTTCGGGTTTTTTAGCGGATAAATATCCAAAAAATATTGTAATGAAAATTTCAGCAATTTTCAATGTTGTACTCACTTTAATAATTTGCATTTGTTACTATAGCGGTGCTTTTTGGATGGCTTTTATTTTTACTTTTATAATGGGAGCACAAGCAGCGATTTATTCACCAAGCAAATACGGTTTTATCAAAGAACTTGTAGGAAAAGACTTTCTTGCTATGGGCAATGGTGTAATTAATGCAGTAAGCATTATGGCAATCTTAGCAGGAATGGCTTTATTTTCTTTAAGTTTTGAAAGTCTTTATAGCTCTACGTATAATCAAACAGATGAAATTTTAAAAGAAGTAGCGCCTTTAGGAATTGTGCTAATTTTATTTTCTTGTATCGAAGTATTTTTTGCGTGGCGTTTACCTAAGCTCAAACAAACAAATAAAGATTTAGTTTTTAATAAAAAAGACTATATTCATGGAAAACTTCTAATAAATAATCTTAAGCTTGTTTTTAAAAATAAAACTATTTGGCTTTGCATAATAGGAATTTCATTTTTTTGGGCTATATCTCAACTTTATCTTGTTAGCTTTCCTGTCTTTGTCAAAAATGAACTTTTCATAGAAAATACTTTTTATGTGCAAATTTCACTCGCTTTTTCTGGTATAGGAGTGATTTTAGGCTCTTTAGTAGCTGGTAAATTTTCAAAAAATTATATAGAACTTGGACTTATTCCACTTGGTGCATTGGGTATGTTTTTAATGGCTTTTTTAATGCCTTATTTTATAAGTTTATTAAGTTATAGTTTTTTATTTTTCTTTTTTGGATTTTGTGGAGCTCTTTTTATCGTTCCTTTAAATACTTTAATCCAATTTCATGCCAAAGAAAATGAATTGGGGCAAATTCTTGCAGGAAATAATTTTTTTCAAAATATTGCCATGTTAGGATTTTTAGTCTTAGCAACTTTATTTGCAAAATTTGAAATCAATGTGGTTTATTTGTTTTATTTTATTACTTTAGTAACCTTTATAGGAGGTTTTTATATACTTTTAAAATTTCCCTTTTCTTTAGTGCGTATACTTTTAAGCATAGCTTTTTTACAACGATACCGCTTACTTGTAGAAGGTTTTGAAAATATACCAGAAAAAGGCGGAGCTTTGCTTTTGGGTAATCATATTTCTTTTATTGATTGGGCTGTTGTACAAATGGCAATTCCAAGAAAAATTTATTTTGTTATGGAAAGAAGCATTTATTCTAAATGGTATATTAAATTTTTTCTTGATAAATTTGGCATTATTCCTGTATCAAGCACGGGAAGTAAGACGAGTTTAGAACTGATAGCAAAGCATATCAAAGAAGGTAATTTAGTTTGCTTGTTTCCTGAAGGTACACTTTCAAGACATGGACAATTAAATGAATTTAAAGCAGGATTTGAATTAGCTTGTGAATATTTAAGCGAAGATGATGGAAAAATTATTCCTTTTTATATAAGAGGACTTTGGGGTAGTGCTTTTTCAAGAAGCGATGAAGAATTTTCAGCAAGAAACCGCACTTTAAATAAAAGAAAAATTGCTATAGCTTTTGGTAAAGCTATGCCTTTGCATTCTAAAAAAGATGAAGTTAAAGCTAAAGTTTTTGAACTTTCTTTTATGGCTTGGAAATCACAATGCGAAGCTATGCATACTATAGCAAGAGCTTGGATAGATACAGCTAAAAAAAATCTAAATCAAATAGCTATTATCGATACACTAGCTGGAGATATTTCTTATAGAAAAATGTTGAGTCTTAGTTTAATTCTTAATTTTTTTATTAAAAGAAAATCCAAAGAATTAAACATTAACCCTCGGCGTGGAAGTTACGCTCCTAAAGAGGAAGCTATAGGAATTTTATTACCTGCTTCTTTTGCAAGTTCTTTAACCAATCTATCTGTTTTAATCGCAGAAAAAATTGCAGTAAATCTTAATTTTACGGCTGGAGAAAAAGCTCTAAAAGCAGCTATAAAAAATGCGCAAATTTCACAAATTTATACTTCTAAAACTTTTTTAGAAAAATTAGCAAATAAAGGTATAAACCTAAATTTCGATACAAATATACATTTAATTTATTTTGAAGATATTGTAGAAGATTTTAAAATGCAAAAAACTAAAATTTTTAGCATGATGTTAGCAGTTAGTATTATACCTAGTTTTATACTCAAAAGCATCTTCACTCCTTCAAAAAACAATCTTGCCATCGCAGCTATTTTGTTTAGTAGTGGAAGCGAAGGTTCTCCAAAAGGTGTTATGCTCAACAACCGTAATATTTTAAGCAATATAGCACAAATTTCTGATGTGCTTTGCACAAGAAATAATGATGTCATTCTCTCATCTTTACCACCTTTTCATGCTTTTGGACTTACCGTAACTACATTTTTGCCTTTGCTTGAAGGTATTAAAAGCATCACTTTTTCAGATCCAACCGATGCCTTAGGGGTTGCCAAAGCTGTTGCTAAAAATAATGTCACTATTATGTGTGGAACTTCAACCTTTTTAGGAATTTATACAAGAAATAAAAAGCTTGATGCTTTAATGTTTGAAAGTTTAAGAATAGTTGTATCGGGCGCTGAAAAACTAAAAAATGAAGTAAGAACTGCTTTTGAAATGAAGTTTAAAAAAAGCATTTTTGAAGGTTATGGAGCTACGGAAACTACACCTGTGGCGAGTGTAAATTTGCCGAATCGTTTTGATGCGGATTATTGGCTTATGCATCGTGCCAATAAAGAAGGAAGTGTAGGAATGCCTCTACCTGGAACTGCAGTGCGTATTGTTGATCCAAATAATTATGAAAATTTAAAAACAAATGAAGATGGACTCATACTTATAGGCGGTCATCAAGTTATGGTAGGCTATCTTAATGACAAAGAAAAAACCGATGAAGTGATTAAAGAAATTGATGGTATAAGATGGTACAACACGGGAGATAAAGGGCATTTAGATGAAGATGGTTTTTTATATATTGTCGATCGTTATTCTCGCTTTGCAAAAATTGGCGGAGAGATGATTTCTTTGGGTACAATAGAAGAAGAAATTGCCAAATTCATAGATACTGAAGTGGTTAAATTTTGTGCCACATCTTTAGAAGATGAGAAAAAAGGGGAACAAATTGCTTTACTCATAGAATGTAATAATGAAATTTTTGAAAGAGTATGTGAGATTATAAAAAATTCTAATATACCTACACTTTTTAAACCTAGATATTATTTTCAAATAGAAAAAATTCCCCTCCTAGGTTCAGGAAAAGTTGATCTTAAAAAAGTTAAAGAATTAGCTAAAAATTTAGCCATATAATTTGAGCTTATAACAAAGCCCAAATTAAAATTGGCATAGAAACAAAAGCAAAAAGAACTCCAAAGGCTACAGCACTTACGGCTAAATTGCTATCTAGTTTAGCTTTCATTACCATAGCTCCTGCTAAGGTCATAGTAGGAGCTGCGCTTTCTATAATAGCAACAATGGTAGAATTTTTTAATTCTAAATTAAATATTTTTAAACAAAATACAAAAAATAAAGGAGCTAAAATCATTTTAGCAAAGATGACAATTACTGTAGGTTTGTAAGAGGTTTTAATCGCCATAAAGCCAAGTCCTAAACCTATGGCAAAAAGTGCAACAGGGGTTGCAGAAGCGCCAAATAAACGAATAGGAGAGAAAATAAATTCAGGTAAAGTAATTAATTTGCACAAAAAACCAAAAAGCAAAGCTAAAAAAGGTGGAAAACTAAGAATTTTTTTAACATTAGCAAGTAAACTGACTTTTTCTCCATTTCCCAAAGAAAGTATAAAAGGTCCAAAAAGTGATATAGGTAAAGTTGTGGCTAAAGCATCGTAAAATATAACTTCAGCGCTAAATTGTGGGTCATTAAATATACCAGCAACAATAGGCATACCCACAAATATAGTATTTCCAAAACAAGAAAGCAAAAACATACTGACTAAAGTTACTTTAGAAAAATGAAAAACTTTTCCAATAAGAATAGCAAAAAAAGCTGCTAGTATACAGCTAAACAATCCAATAAAAATAAAAATAATCAATGAAAAATCAAAATTTAAATGATATGCTTTATCGAAAATCAAACAAGGTAAAGCAAAAATAATAGCAAAATCTAAAAAAGTCCTAGCTTGTTTTTGTTTTAAAACGCCAATTCTTTTGGCAAAATATCCGCCTGCAAGTAAAATAAAAATTGTAAATAATGGTATAAAAACAAACATTGAATAATCCTTTTTAAGGGATGGTTTTTGAAAACGGATAGAATTATATTCTTTATACTTAAAAAAAATCTTAATATTTTTTAAGTTTTTTAAAAAAACCAATATTTTTTATTTTTTGTAACTTTAAGAAATTGTAAGTTGAAATTTGATTTTGAATAGTTGGTATTTTAAGTTGAATGATTATAATTTTAAATAATGGTGCGGTTAGCGAGATTTGAATAATGCTAATAAAAACACTACTATACAATATTTATAAATAGCATCAAAATAAAAAGTTAGGATAAAAGTTAGGAAAATTATAAACATTATGTTTATTCCTATTTTTTTAATATTTTTACCATTGTATTTAAAAGTGTATATTAAAGAGTTGATTGAATATATACCGCTCCCGCTAAAAGAAGCGAGAGCATAGGCGAGTGATTGATTGTTATATATTGTTTGAATTGGAGTTTAATTTTTTTCAATTTCTTCAAGATTATATAATGGTTTTCTTACATTTGTACTAATTTTATATTCCTTAATATATCCTGACTTAACCCAATTTCTAATTGTTAGGATATTTACATTAAGCATCTTTGCTATTTCTTCTCTATTATAATATTTTTCAACCATTTTTCCTCTCCTTTTTTTGGGGGGGGGTCTTCTATTTTCTGAAAATCGAGAATGGTTTCTTTTGATATGTAATAACCTTTTTCTAATTTAAAGCTTTTTAGAACACCTCTTGAGTTCCATACACGAACTGTTGTATGGGTTACAGAGTACATTTTTGCAACTTCATCGACAGAATAATAAGTTTGCTCTTTAAAGCTTCCATCTTCTTGTAGTTTTTTAATTATTTTCATTCTATTGTTATCCTTTCTAATTTTTTTCTATAAAATCTTTTTCAAGCAAATAATCTTTGTTAATGTTTAAAGAATTTTTAGCTCTTGTAACTGCCACATACAAAAGATTTAATTCTTCTTTTGCTATGGTAATTTGTTCTCTTTCTTCAAGTTCTTGCTTGATGTTTAAAAAATCATCAATAATTTCAACATTATTCCACTCTAAACCTTTGCTCTTGTGTCCTGTACTTAATATCAAATCAGCTTGTTCTTGTTTTTTAACACAACTTTTTTCAATATCTTTAATAAGCTTTATAATATCGCTATGCACATATTTAAAAAGAACAAATATTTTTTGTTTTAAGTCAACCTCTTTAGTTAGTTTCGTTGATATATTCAAGAAGTTCTTTTAAGTCGGCAAATTTTGCAATAAACTGATTTTTGATATATTTGTGTTTTTTAAACAGAAGATTTTGTATGTCTAATAACTCATCAAAACTATAACTATTCACCCCTCCCACAAAAAATAATTTTTTATTTAAATTTTCTACTGCTATATCAAATAGTTTAGCATTAGTTCTGCATATTATAGCTTTTGCTTCATTTTCATTATTTTCCTTTCTTGGTTTTAGCGTTCCTTTAAAATCTCTTGGAGCATTTAAAATTCCCAAATAAGAATTGGCAATAGTAGCTATGCTTTGTGGGCATCTAAAGCTTTGAGTTAGATATAAAATATGAGATTTTGGCATAGATGCTAATACTTCTAAGGAATTTACAGCACCTCTGAATTTATAAATGCTTCGGAATGTATCTCCTATAAAAACTTTTTTAGCTTGCTTTTGGTTAAGAGCAATGTCGATAACACAAGCGTTGATATCCTGTGCTTCATCCACTAAAATAAAATCATATTCTAGCTTTGGTTTTGTAAGTTGAATTAAAAGAAGTTATAAATAATTATTTGTATAGCAAAGAACTTGAAAATATAGATTTTACATCTATAAAATTATTTGAAGGACCAATTGCAAAATATAAATTTTTTACACTGAAGATAAATTAAATACAATAAAACTAAAGTTTTATGAAATTGTTGGAATAAAACTTAAAAACATCAATAAGATAAATCAAGATAAATATTTATTATCAATTTCTGATGTTGTATGCGGATTATATGAAATTTTATTTATATAGATAATATATATTTAAAGAACACTTTATTGTTTTATAGGCGTATTTTACTAGAATTTGTAGAATATTCTTTAGAATATCAAGATGAAATGCAAATAAACGATATAAAAACGACTTTTTTAGTCAATTTTCTTAATTATTTAGAAAATAATTCAAAAAATGGCAATAAACTATCAAAAAAACAAAAATAACTTATTTGAGAGTATTAACTAGCTTTTTTTATAAGCGATAATAATGATGATTTGTTTATTTTTTCCTTTGATATGAAGAAAATTAGATTTAGAACAGAAAAATCAGAAGAAAAATTAAATTATCTTAATGAAAATGAAATTATAAGGCTAAATAATGTTTTAGAGAAAGAAAAAGCAAAAAAAGAAGTTTATAATAGTTTTAGAAACTCTTTACTGATAAAACTTATGCTTTATGGAGGACTTAGAATTTCTGAAGCTTTAAATGTAAAACTTTGTGATTTTGAAGAGGTTGATGATGAAATATTAAAAATATCCATAATAGGCAAGGGTGGTAAAGAACAATTTGCATTTATTAAAAAAGAAGTAGATGATGAGCTTGAATATTTTAAAGAAAATATCCAAGATCATGATTACATAATGCAAACTAGCATAGGAAAACATTTAAATAGAAGCAATGCTTTTTTGATTGTAAATAATATTTACGCTAAAGCTTTGATCAGCAAAAAAGGACTTCATTTGCTTAGACACACTTTAGCCATGAGATTAACAGCCAAAGGAACAAACCTTGTGGAATTCTAAGACATGCAAAACTAAATACTACTGCTATATATGCCAAAGCAACAAATGATACAATAAAAGCTGCGTTATTGAATAATTAATTTTTCTAAAATTGAGTATTTGCATAGACTTCTTTTTGAAGTCTATGCTGTGAATCTTTCTAATAAAAGTTTAGGTTCTCCGCCAAGTATTTTGATGAAATTTGCAATTCTTGATTGTATTATTTCTACGGAATACATACCTCCTAAACCGCCTAAAGCATAAAATAATTCTTCGAAAATGTCTTCTTTGTTAAATTCAAGTTCTTCTATGTCAATAAGATCAGGAGTTCGGCTACATTTTTGTAAATTTTGATATATTTTGACTAAAATCTTGATTTTTTGTAGATTA